>JAENVU010000063.1 GCA_016650415.1 Acidimicrobiia bacterium | reverse complement strand
CGTCGGCGTCGCGCAGGTCGACGGTCACGACCCGGTCGCCCCGGGCGCGCAAGCGCGCCGTGACCGCCGCCCCCAACCCCGACGCCGCTCCGGTCACCAGGTAATTCCCAGTCATGTGTTCACTTCACTTCGTCGCAGTCGGGGCGACGAGACCGCCGCAGGCGTGGGTGATGGGCAACGGGGTGGCGGCGAGGAGGAACTCGTAGACACCGTCGTCGGCACAGTCGGTTGCGAGATCGTCGAGGTCCCACTGCTGACCTTGGGGGATGCCCATGTCGCGCAGTTCGATCATGTGCGTCGGGAACAAGAACGGATTGTCGCCTGGGCAGGGATACGGCTCGAACACGTGCGTGTCGTTCGCGATCGCCGCGATGTCGTGATCGTGCAACCACTCGACCGCGTCCAGACCGATCCCCGGCGAGATGTCGGCGTACCGGTTGCGGTCGCCCACGCGGAGCCAATGCATCTGGCCGGTGCGCACCAACATGATGTCGCCGGGCAGTGCCGTCAGCGACGTCGCCGAGAGACACGCATCGAGATCCGCCCCGGTGACGGCGTACGGCTCCTCGAAGTAGTCGACGCCCCGCAAGCGGGCGACGTCGCACAACAGGCCACGCGTGATGACCGGGCCGAAGTGTTCGATGCCGAGCTTGCCGGCTCCACCCTCCATCGAGATCTCGCTCGCCGCGTACCCGTTGTAGAGCTTGCCGTCGTAGCCCGCGTGCGCCAGCGCATCCCAGTGGGTCGCCGACTGGGTTCCGGTGAGCACTTCGTCGTCGCTCGTGGCGAAATCCCGCTCGTCGCCGCTGAATGCGAACGACGCTTGGAGCATCGTGAGCGTCGGGTTCTTGCGACCGAGAATGCGTCCGGTCTGCGGGCCGTCCTCGTCCATGGGAATCGACAATGGGAACGAGACGCCGCGCCGTACCGCCGCCGCGCCGCGACGAACCGCTTCGGCATCGATGAGATTGAGGGTGCCGCGTTGGTCGTCCGCGCCCCAGCGCCCCCAGTTGGACACCCGGGCCGCGAGAGCCGCCTGCTCATCGTTCAGTGGCACGGTTCAGTCCGCGTAGATCTTGCGGAGTTCGTGCTTGAGCACCTTGCCCGTGGGGTTGCGTGGCAAGACATCGAGAAGTTCCAGCTGCTCAGGGATCTTCTGGGTCATCAGCCCTTCGGCCTTGCAGAACTCGAACAGCTCCGGCAGCGTCGGTGGGTCGGCGGGATCCGCGGCCACGATGACCGCACACGCCCGTTCGCCCGACGCCGGGTCCGGCAGACCGATGACCGCGGCGTCGGCGATCTTCGGATGGGTGAAGAGCAAGTCCTCGACTTCCTTGGCCGAGATGTTCTCACCCTTGCGGATGATCACGTCTTTGAGCCGGCCGGTGATGAGCACGTGGTTGTCCTCGCGCACGACGCCCAGATCGCCGCTGCGGAAGTAGCCCTCGTCGTCGAAACCTTCGGCGTTCAGTGCCTCATCCACGTAGCCGTGACACAGGTTCGGCCCCTTGACCCGGATCTCGCCCTCTTCGCCCCGCCCCACGACGGTGCCGTCGAGGGCCACGACCTTGACATCGACGCCGAGACAGAGTTGCCCTTCGGTATTCGCGAGCTGCTCGTCGGTCGCGTCGACGTAGGCGATCGAAATGATCGGGCACTCGGTCAACCCGTACCCGGACGAGATCCCGATCCCCCCGAGTTCCTCCTTGACCTCGTAGTGAAGTTGCGGCGGTTTCGCGGCGCCACCGCCGACGAACACCCGCGTCTCGGGAAACAGCCGGCGATCCAGCGCGGCACGCTGCGCGGCGAGGTATGCCAGGTGGAAGGCGGTCCCGGCGCCGGCGATCGTCACCCGTTCGCGTTCGAGCACCGGCATCGTGGTGTCGGGGACGAAGCCCTCGACGATCACCTGTGAGCAACCGGTCATGAGCCCGGAGAACAGCCAGCCGATACCGCCGATGTGGGTGAACGGAAACACCAGAGCATTGCGATCCTCGGGTTGGAGGTCGAACGCGTCGACCATCGCGTAGGCAGACGCCGCGACGGTGTTGTCGGTGTGGCGGGCCCCCTTCGGATCGGCCGTGGTCCCCGACGTGTAGAAGAGCCACCGGATGGGACCGTCGTGGCGCACGCCCGGTTCGAAGCTCTCGCCACCGGCCGGTACCGGCGGCAGGGAGCCGACGTCACCGGTCAGCGTGTCGCCACGGTTGATCGTCAGCACCTCCACGCCGGGCGTCTCGGCCGCAATCCCATTCGCCATCGCGGTGAAGTCGAACCCGCGCCATTCGCCGGGAACGACGATGGCCTTGGCGCCGGCCTCCTTCACGACGAAGCCGACCTCGCGCCCGCGATAGATCGGCAGGATCGGGTTCTGAACGGCACCCAGTCGGGCGAGTCCACCCACGAGCACCATGGCTTCGATCCACGTGGGGAGCTGCCAGCTCACGACGTCGCCCTCGCCGATCCCGTGGGCGTGCAGGGCCGCCGCCGCGCCGAGGCATGCGTCCCGGTACTGCACGAACGTGAGTGCACGCGAGTTCTCGTCGATGACGAATCGACCCTCGGGCGTATCCGCGGCTCGCTGCTCGATGAGGTCCCAGAGCGAGATGAAGGAGGTCAGTCGTTGCGCCATCGTTTCAACCAGCTGCTTCGGCGCTCTTCGAGCTCGTCGGCTTCGGGAACCCGCCCCCGTACGTCACCAGTCCCCCATCGATCGAGATAATCGACCCGATCATGTACCTCGCTGTGTCGGAAGCGACGTAAGCGATGCATTCAGCGACCTCCTCGGGTTCGGACACGCCGAGCCGACTCATCACCGGACGCAAGACGTCGAAGTCCGCATCCTCGGGGAGTCGGAACCCCTTGGTCAGTGGCGTGCGCATCCCACCAGGGGCGACGCAGTTCACTCGGACACCCTGGTCGACGTACTCCACGGCCAACGCCCGGGTCAGGTTGACGACCCCGCCCTTCGACGCGCAGTAGGCCGCCGAGTACGGCTGGCCCATGATTCCCGCGTTGGACGCAATGTTGACGATGGTCCCGCCGCCGTCGAGCAGATAGGGAAGTGTGAATCGGCACAGGTGGAAGGTACCGGTGAGATTGACGGCGATGATGGATGCCCAGCGCTCCGGCGACTCTTCCTCGGTCCGCGAGAACCCTCCGATACCGGCTGAATTCACCAAGATCTCCGGTCGCCCCAAGTCGGCGGCGATGGCCGCGACGGTCGACTCGACCGACTTCGGGTCGCTCACGTCGGCGGCGTAGGCCTTGGCGGTCCCGCCGGCGGCCACAATCTCGGCCGCCGCTTCCTCGGCCGTCTCGCGCATGAGGTCGACGACCCCGACCTTGGCGCCTTCGGCGGCGAACAGTTTCGCCGTCGCCCGACCCAGCCCGGAACCTCCTCCGGTGACGATGGCAACCCGATCGGTGAAACGCGCCATTGCTGAAGCTCCTCGTGTGGACGACGGCTGCGAAATCTAACGCCTCG
>JAENVU010000062.1 GCA_016650415.1 Acidimicrobiia bacterium | reverse complement strand
TGAAAGGCCGGAAGCGCACCCCCGGTCTCGTGCGCAACCACGCCAAGATGGCCATCGACGGTCCGGTTCACGAGACCTGGAAGATGGGCTATCTCATCGACACGATCTATCTGCGTGACCTGTGGATGCATCGGGTCGATGCGTCACACGCGCTGGGTCGACCCCTCGAACTCAGCGCAGACCACGACGGCCGCATCGTCGCCGATGTCGTCGCGGAGTGGACTCGTCGGCACGGCCGCCCCTTCGCCCTCGAACTCACCGGACCGGCCGGTGGCACCTACGCCCACGAGCCGGAGCGACCCGAAGCCGAACGGATCTCGATGGACGCGGTCGAGTTCTGCCGGACCCTCGCCGGTCGTTCCGAAGCGACCGGCCTCCTCACCACCGTTGTCCCGTTTTGACCGAACACTCTGAAGGAGAACACCATGGAAACCACCATTGACGAAGTCAGCGACAGCATCTACCGGATCTCCACCTACGTTCCCGACGCCGACCTCACCTTCAACCAGGTGCTCGTCGATGCCGACGAGCCGATGCTCTTCCACCTCGGCATGCGCGCCCTCTTCCCCCTGGTCTCGGAAGCCGTCGCGAAGGTTCGTCCCGTCGACCAACTGCGCTGGCTCAGCTTTGGTCACGTCGAAGCCGACGAATGCGGCGCCATGAACGGATGGCTCGCCGCCGCACCATCCGCGACCGTGGCCTTCGGCGGGCTGGGCTGCATGGTGTCGGTCAACGACCTCGCCGATCGCGCGCCGCGTCCGCTGGAGGACGGTGAGGTTCTCGACCTCGGCGGAAAGCGACTCCGGTACCTCGCGACCCCGCACGTTCCTCACGGGTGGGATGCCGGAATCTTCTTCGAAGAGACGACCTCCACGTTGCTCTGTGGCGATCTCTTCACCCAGACCGGCGAACGGTCGCCGACGAGCACCGACTCGCCACTCGAGGCCACGATCGCGGCCGAGCAGGTGTTCGGCTACACGTGCGCGGCGCCCGGAACCTCCGAGACCCTCGAGCGGCTCGCCGCGCTCGAGCCATCTACGCTCGCCCTCATGCACGGGTCCACCCACCAGGGAACCGGTGGTGTCTGGTTGCGGGACCTCGCCGATGTCTTCCGGCCGTCGCTGGTGACCGGCTGAGCCCGGGGCGAGGGTCTTCTTTCCCGGCGGCATGACGCCGCCGGGCGCGATCTCCGGGCAGGGACGGGACCTTCGTCCCTGCCCAGGATCGTCGTGACTCGCGATGCTTTTCTCACGAGGTCGAAGCGAACTCGTGAGAGGAGGGCCGAGCGGTGCGAAGGATGTCCGGCACGGACTCCCTGTTCTTGGCGGGAGAGACGCCGAACTGGCACCAACACATCGCGGGGCTCGTCGTCCTCGACCCGAGCAACACGGAGGACTTCAGCTTCGAGACCGTCTTCCGCAACATCGGCGAGCGACTCGCGCTCGTGCCGAAGCTCACGTGGAAGCTGAAGACGGTTCCATTCGGATTGGACCGCTCACACTGGGTGGATGACGACACCTTCGATCTTCGTCGCCACTTCCACCAGATGTCCGTGCCCGCGCCGGGCGGGCCCCGCCAGACTGCCGATGCCATCGCGCCCATCCTGGGCCGACAACTCGATCGCCGATTCCCGCTCTGGGAGATGTGGTACCTCGACGGCTTGGCGCACGGCCGCGTCGCGGTCCTGATGAAGATGCATCACTGCATCCTCGACGGCGGCGCGGGCAGTGTGCTCGCGACGTTGCTCTTCGACATCGAGCCGAACCCACCGGCGCGCGCCGAAGCACCACCAACCGCGGCACCGGAGCCTCCCCCGAGCGATCTCAGTCTCATCGCGGGCAGTCTGGTGTCGGCCATCGGGTTGCCGTTGCGGCGGGCGCGCTACTTGGGCCAGCTCGCGCTGCGCGGTGTCGACCTCGTTGGACATTTTGTTTCGGGACGGGAACGGCCGAACGTCGGGACACTGCTCCAGGCTCCGAAGACCTCGTTCAACGTGCCGATCGGCCCTCGTCGATCGCTGGCGTTCAGCAGCGTTGCCTTGGCCGACGTCAAAGCCGTTGCCCGAAAGTTCGACGTGAAGGTGAACGACGTCGCGCTCGCGGTGTGTTCGGGTGCGATTCGTTCCTATCTCGATGCGGCCGGCGAACTTCCCGAACGCGAACTCACGGCGGGCGCGCCCGTGTCGCTGCGCAAGTCCGGCGACGCGTCCATGGACAATCAGCTCTCGTATCTCGTCATGCCGCTCGGCACCCAGTTCGCCGACCCGATCGAGCGCCTTCAGCACATTGCCAAGCAGAGTCATGCGGCCAAGGACATCCACCGCACGATGCGTGCGCACCCCGTCAGTTCGATCGCCGAGACGGCGTCACCATTCCTCCTCGGTTCGCTGATGCGCCTCGCATATCAGACCCATGTGCTCTCATTCATCCCCGGGATGATGAACACCGTGATTTCGAACGTCCCCGGACCGCCGATGGACCTGTATCTCGCCGGAGCGAAGCTCTCGGGGATCTTCTCGGCGAGCGTGCTGCTCGATTGCATGGGACTCAACGTCACCCTCTTCACCTTCGGTGATCGGGTCGACTTCGGACTCCATGTTGATCCGGATCTGATCGAGGACCCGTGGGTGTTGGCGGAAGCGATCCCGAATGCGTTGCGGGAGTTGATGCTCGCCGCGGAACTCGGTCAGCCGACCGAGGTCGCGGACGCGTTCGGGTTCTCCTCGGTCGACCTCACCAGGGAGTCCGAGTCGAACGGCAGGATGTCCGACCGAGCTGCCGCGGTCGTCGAACCCGCATGATCACGTGGCCGGCGCTGCGGCGGATCGGTGATATCGGTACGGACCTCTCCGCAGGGATGACTCGGGCCGGTCGGTTCATCGGTTCTCTGCGCCGCCAACGAGACTCGCTCCCGCGCTGGACCGCTGCCCGTATGGGCGCGGCTGCCGTCGTCGATGAGGCGCTCCTCACCACCTTTCAGATCATTCGATCGCCGACCGATCAGAGCCAGTTCGCATCGAACCTCGACGACGCCAACGAACTCCTGGCGTATTTGCACCGGGAGGAACCGGCGGCCGATACGGCGAGCTATCACCAGCGGCCGGGACCGGCCGAGTTCGCCGGTGTCGAGCGTCGGGTCGGACACGTACGTTTCCAACACGCATCGTTCCCAAGCCGGTACCAACCGCCGGATTCGGTGCCCGGATCCGAACGGTTCCGCGAGCAGACCGACAACCGGGTCGCGCACGCGTGGATCCTCCGCCACGACGAGCCCGCGCCGTGGATCGTGTGCGTGCACGGCGCCGGAATGGGCAATCCCCTCGCGGACATCTTCGCGTTCCGGGCCGGCGCGCTGCACCGTGCGGGGTTCAACGTCGCGATCCCGGTCCTTCCCCACCACGGCCCGCGCGGGGTCGGC
>JAENVU010000061.1 GCA_016650415.1 Acidimicrobiia bacterium | reverse complement strand
CCGTCTCCTCGGGGACGAGGCGCGAACCGGTGGCGACGACGAGCACGTCGTAGTCGAGGACGGTGTCGTCGGCGAGGTGCACCTGGTCGGCTTCGATGTCGACGTGATCGACCGCGCACTGGCGGTACTCGATCCCGCGGTGGAGTTGCCGGGCGCGTGGGCGCACGATGTCCTCCGGATCGGCGAGGCCGAAGGGGACGAACAGAAGCCCGGGTTGGTACACGTGCCGATCGTCGATGTCGACGACGGTGATCCCTGCATCGGCTGGGAGGACTTTGCGCAGACGGTTGGCGGTGAGCGTTCCACCGGTGCCGCCGCCGAGGATGACGACGCGCGCGGTCATGATTGCAGCCTCTCGATTGATTCGGTCTTCACTTGTCGAGGGTACAAGCCGGCCGGTCGGGAGGCGTAGGGCCGAAGTGCCCGAGCCGTGCAGGCCGGAAGTGGTCCACCGGCGCGGCCGGACGTATCACCTGGCGATGTCGACGACGAGGCGGGGAGGAGCAGTGAGGGTGGTGACGGTGAAGGGTCGGGTGCGGTCGAGACCGAGCGCCCAGGCACTCTGACCTTCGAAGTCCTCGTTGAGGCGGTACTCGAGGATCGTGGAGACGTTGGCCGGGTACACCTCGGTCGGCCCGGTGTAGCCGTTCTGTTCGGGACCGTTCATCCAGGAGCCCAGGGAGACCATGAGGACCGCGTCACCGCGGATGGTGACCGGCAGGCCACTCGGTGACGCCGAGATGGGCTTGGGCACATAGCGAACCCAGTAGCCCGGGAACGGGACGGCCGGATCCGATGGTTGGAGCTCGATCACGAATCGGTCGTAGCAGGGATGCGCACCGGTGCGGATGTCCTTGCCGACCAACGAACTCATTCGGTTCGGGAAAGTGTCGCGGACGTCGGTCGTGCCGCCCCCGCTCGGACACCCGGTTGTCGTCGGCGACGTCTCGGTCGTCGATGAACCGGCCCGCGTAGTCGACGTGGAACGACTCGTCGGTGGGCGCGATCGGGTGGTCGACGATGACTTGCTGCCGCTGCCACCACCACACCCGATCAACGCCACCGCGGCCACGACCGTGAGCAGGAAGAGCTTCCTCATGGCTGGGAGTGTGTCGAAGGTGCGATGCGACAACCAGGGCAGGAGGTCCCGATCGGGTCGTCGGCGCGCACCGGTCGCGCGAGGCCGGAAGTGGTCCCGAGGCTTTTGGGACCACCGACCCTTCCGGACCCGCCGCTGACGTCGTGGAATGAGATATTCGCCCGTCAGCGAAAGGTGCAAGGAATGAGCAACGTTCACCGCACCAATGAGCCGGACGTGACCTTGGAACGAATGGGTTCGCTCGACGCGGTCTTCGTCGCGGCCGAAGACCGGGTGAACCACATGCACATCGGGTCCGTCGGGATCTTCGAAGGACCAGTTCCGGCGTTCCCGCTGATCCGCGCGGTCGTCGAGGCCAAGCTCGGTCTCGTGCCGCGCTACCGGCAACGGGTTCGAGAGGCGCCACTGAGCGTCGGCCGACCACTCTGGATCGACGATGTGCACTTCGATCTGGACCATCACCTCCGGCACAGCGCGGTTCCCCCGAGCGAGCCCGATGGGCTCGACCGTCTCGTCGAGCGGGTGATGTCGCAGCAGCTCGACCGGCTCCGACCCCTGTGGGAGATGTGGGTGGTCGAGGGGTTGCCCGACGGCGGGTGGGCAGTGATCAGCAAGGTGCACCACTGCATGGTCGACGGCATTGCCGGCAGCGATCTCCTCGGCGTGATGATGGACCGCTCACCCGATCAGCACCCTCCGATCGCCGAACCCTGGGCTCCGGGCCCGGAGCCGACGCGACTCCAACTCGCACGCATGAGCGTGACGAACAGTGTCGGCGTCGCAGCCGATGTCGCGGCCGGTGCCGTGGATTCGTTCCTCCATCCCTTCCGGGCCATGGGTCGGCTCCGCGACGTCGTGGTGGGGACCGAGCAGTTGCTGGCTCCGCTGGAGCACCGGAGTGCGGCGTTGACCGGACCGATCGGCCCGCACCGGCGGTGGCTGCAGACCACCGCAACGCTCGACGACGTCCGCACGATTCGTGCGGCGTTCGGCGGCACCGTGAACGATGTCGTGCTCGCCGTCGTCACGCGAGGATTCCGATCGCTCCTGGAGAGCCGCGGGGTCGAGCTCGCCGGCCAGGCGGTCTCGTCGCTGGTACCAGTGTCCTTGCGCAGTGAGGATGCCCGCGGTGTGTTCGACAATCGGGTCGCGGCGCTCCACGCTCGTCTGCCGGTCGACATCGAGGATCCGGTCGAGACTTTGACCGCGGTCCGAGCCCACGTCGACGAGCTGAAGCGTTCGCACGAGGTGGATGCGTCGAGCACGGTGCTTGCGGCCGGCGACGTCGTCCCCCCGGCGGCGGCCGCGGCCATCGCGCGGATGCTCGTGCATTCTCAGGAATGGTTCCAAACGGTCACAACGAACGTTCCCGGGCCACAGTTCGCGTTGTACCTCGGAGGCCGCCGGATGCTCGCCGCCTACCCGTTCGTCCCGATCGCCGGCCATATCCGGATCACGATTGCGATCTACTCCTACTGCGGAACGCTCTACTTCGGCATCACCGGCGACCGTGACCACACCGCCGACCTCGGGGTCCTCGTCGATGGAATCGGCACCGCGTTTCGCGAACTGGTCGAGCGGGCCCGGGTGCGACCCGGCTGAGTATTCACTGCCTAGGGGACTCTGGTCCGGCTCGGGGTGGGACTTTCGGTCCGTCGATCGGGGCCATGCGCTTGTTTCTTCTCGTCGCGCCACCGGTGAGAATGGCCGAGCGTCGGGAACCACCGATGCTTCGATTCTGTTGACCACAAGGGGCCATTCCATGCGTCGTCGTACGCTCGATCTGTTCTTCGTCGTCGGAGGATTCGCGCTCGCGGTCCTCCTGCTCGTCCTCGGGCTCGTACTGCAATCCAACGCGACCTTCGCCAACGATTACGTGAAGGAACAGCTCTCTTCGCAGCGCATCACCTTTACGCCGGCGGCCAACCTCGCGCCCGAGGAGAAGCGGGCCGGGTGCCTCGTGGCGAACGCGGGCAAGCCGTTGGCGAGCGGTCCCCAGGCCGAGTGCTACGCGAACGAATACATCGCGCTCCACCTCACCGAGGTCAACGATGGCAAGACGTACTCGGAGACGAGCGGTGCGGCGCGCGCGGCGAAGACCGCAGCGACCGCGGCGAAGGAGAAAGGCGCGCCCGACGCCGCTGCGCTCGACGAGCAGGCCCAGGTGCTCGACGGGAAGGTCCAGACGCTGTTCCGGGGCGAGACGCTTCGAGGCCTGCTCCTCACGTCGTACGGCTTCAGCGAGTTCGGACGCAAAGCCGGGCAGGCCGCGCTGGTCTCCTTCCTCGTGGCCGGGGTTCTGTTGCTTGCGTCGATCGCCGGCATCGTGCACCTGACGCGTACCTCCAAGAACGAGGTCATCGAATGATCGACGCCGGTTTGATGACGCGGCGACCGCGCGGCACATAGCCTTCGCCCATGGCCGAGGTACGAGAACCCCGGGAACGTCGTCCGATCCCATGGCGGCTGATCTGCGAAGCATTGGTCGCGGTGCTCGCGGTGGTCTTCCTCCTTCAGAACTCGGAGTCGACGAAGGTCGAGTTCCTCTTCGTTCACGCCACGGTGAATCTCTGGCTCATCATTCTCGTCTCGATGGTGCTGGGGGCGGTCGTCGCGCTGAGTGTGAACGCGCACCGACTGAAGCGCAGACCGAAGCCGGGCCGCCCCCAGCACTGAAGCCATCGGTCGGCTATTCCAGGTTCCGAGTTCACGGTCACGCGTCCGGACCGGTCGAGATGGAGCTCAACCGGTGCCCGCGATGTGGTCTCGGCGGGGCTGATCTCGAGGCCCTCGACGATGTCGGCTCCTCGGACTTCCGGGCGCTCCTCGAGGTCGTACAACGCAATGAGGTGTTCGAGGACCTGGGCGTCGTCGTCGAACCAGCGGGTGACGTCGATGACCTCGGGTGGCAGGTCGCGATGGATCAGGAGGGCCTGCGACGCGTCGAGTCGTCGGACCCACTCGCTGGGGCTCCCACCCCATCCGGCCGCATTCGGAATCTGGTGGGGATCGACGAGCCGGTCGAGCAACACGCCCAGCGCGTGTTCGCGGAGACCGCCGCCGAGGAGGAGCAGCGAATGGTTCGCCACGATCGTGTGCGCTTCGGCCTCGCCGTAGCGAGCGACGATCTGGGAGAAGTCGTGCGCGATGGTGATCAGCTCGATCCCGGTGCCCGCGACTGTCGATGCGAGCACGGCGAGGTCGCGCAGGGGCGCGATATTCATGGCTTCGTCGAGCGCGAGGAGCAACGGAGCCTACTTGTCCGGGTCCAACCCGCCTGCCTGGATCCGCCGGGCGACGCGTGAGTCCTCGTACGTCTGCATGGCGGTGAGCGCCGTCGCTCGAACCGAACCGGTGTAGGAGTCCGAGCGGTGCCCGGCGAAGTCGTCGAAGCTCTGGAGTGCGATCGCGCTGCCCGCGTCCTCGAGGATGTCGACGACCTCGGATGACGATGACGACGTCAGCCAGCCGGTCACGGCATCGAGTGGCTGGTCTGCGTGTGCACCCGCGAACAGGAGGATGCTGAGGAGTCGGGCGGCGCTGGTCCGCCAGAACTCACCGTCACGCAGGTGGTCGGTGCGCATGTATTGCATCAGCGCGCGCCGTCGTGCGGGCGACGTCGAGATCTCGGCACGGGGTCACGAAGTCAAGGTGACCGGGCAGCCCGTAGCCGAGCGTGTCGGTGGGGTCGAACACCCGGACTTCGCCACGGCCGGCCCGCCGCGCGTACGTCACGTCGAGCACGTCGGCGCGTATGGACGTCGCCACGACGTTGCCGCGCCAGCGAGCGACGTTGGGCACGTTGATCGCCGTGGTCTTTCCGGCCCGCGGTGGTCCGACGACCAACAACGGTTGTCCCGCGTCGAGCGCAACCAGGCGTCCGTTCCAGCGGCCGACCACCACTCGGTCGTCCGGCCACGTGTCGGTCAGCAGCTCCTGGAAATGAACGGGCCGTTCCCCCAGCGTCGGCGTCGACTTCCCCGGATGTCGCCGGATAGAGCCCGACGCGGCATCAGACCATACGTTCGATCGGACGCGAAATCCACTGGAATTTCAAGGGAATTCCGAGGTGGCCGGCCCGGATCGGGCCGACGCCGTCACGGCACGAGCACGACCGGCAACCCGCTCTCGTGCAGCACCTTGAGTGCCGTGGAACCGAGCCGGAGTCCGGTGATGCCGCCGCGACCGCGTGAGCCGACCACGATCATCCCGGCGTTCTCGCGCACACCGACCTCGGTGAGGGCGGGCACCGGTTCGTGCACGAGCACCTTCGATGTGGTCGAAAGCCCGGCGTCGCGCAACGGCTGGGTCCACCGCTCGCAGTCCTCGACCGCCTCCCGGTACCAGCTCTTGGAATCCCAGCGCGGGACCCACTCGGCCATCACGAACTCCGCGTAGACCGCGATCACCTCGCGGGCCACGGCACTCCCCGCGTCGCGCACCCAATCGAGGGCGCGGAGACTGGTGTCCGAACCGTCCAGGCCGAGTTCCACCGTGGTCGGGAACGTTGTCGGTGCCGATGCCGGAATGGCCGCGAGTGGCCGCTTGGTGTGGTGAACGAGATGGTGGGTCACGCTGCCGATGTGGAAGGCATGGGGCCGACCGCCCGCGCCGCGCGCGCCGACGACGATCAGGTCCGCATCCTCGCGGTCGGCCAGCTCGGACAACGTCTCGCGGGGGTCACCGTCGAGCAGCACCGCCCGCACCCGGCCACCGCTGGCTCGGGCTTCGCTCGACCACTCCTCTGTGAGTGAACGCTGCGCCTGTTCACGAAGTTCCTCGTGCATTTCCGGCGGCAACTCGATGCTGGTCGGCTGCCACGCGTGCGCAATCACCAACTCGGCGGATGTCGCCGTCGCGAGTCCCTGCGCCCACCGAACTGCCACTTGGGCGCTCACGGACCCGTCAGTACCCACCAGTACTCGTTCCATGGGCAGATCATCCGACGATCGGATCAGTGCGGCTAGGGAACTTCGGCCCTTCTTCTCCCTGCCGTTCGGGGCGCAGGATGAAGACCCACGCACCGAAAGAGAGAGGTTCGGCCATGGCCATACCTGATGTTTCCGGCCAATCGTTGACCGAGTTGTTCTCGCTGGAGGGTCAGGTCGCGGTGGTGACCGGCGGGGCGGCCGGGATCGGGCGAGCGATCGCCGATCGGCTGGCCGAGGCGGGTGCCGACCTCGTCATTGGTGATATCGGCGACACGACGGATGTCGTGGCGAGCATCTCGGAGCGGCACCCGGGCCGACGGATTCTCGGTACGCCGCTCGACGTGAGTGAGGCCGCGTCCATCGTGGCGTGCGCCGACGTGGCGGTCAGTCAGTTCGGGCGACTGGATATCTGGGTCAACAACGCCGGCGTGTACCCGAGCGTCCCGCTCCTGGACATGACCGACGACGACTGGGACAGGGTCCTCAATGTGAACCTACGTGGCACGTTCATCGGTGCTCGTGAGTCGGCGCGGAGGATGGTCGCCGCCGGTCATGGTGGCGTGATCATCAACCTCGCGTCGACGGCGGGGTACCAGGCCGGCGGGCCGGGCGTCGCGCATTACGTATCGTCGAAGCACGCGGTCCGCGGGCTCACCAAGAGCTTGGCGGTGGAACTCGGGCCGTCGAGCATCCGCGTCCTCGCCATCGCACCCACGCTGATCGAGACGCCGGGTATCGAGGCCGGACGAGAACAGTTCCGCCAGTCCGGACTCGGCGACATTCTCGATACGTATGCCCAACGCCTGCCGCTGGGTCGGACCGGCGTCCCCGACGACATCGCGCGCGTCGCGGTGTTCTGCGCGAGCGATCTGGCGCTGTTCATGACCGGCAGCACGCTGCTCGTCGATGCCGGTGACGTCGCACTCTGAGGTGCGCAACCTCCGACCCAGCGGGTGAAGGGGGTTCGCCGTCAGTCTTCGGAATCGAGCCGGAAGCCGACCTTCATGCTCACCTGAAAGTGGCCGACGGCTCCGTCCTGCAGGTGGCCGCGGATCTCGGTGACCTCGAACCACTCGAGGTTCCGCAGCGACTCGGCGGCTCGGCTCACGCCGTTGCGGATGGCCGCGTCGACACCCTCCGGTGACGAACCGACGATCTCGGTGATCTTGTAGGTGTGATCGACCATCGTGTGCTCCTCTGGGTACTGGTTCCTTCGGATGTCCCGGGCGTGCGTCACGCCCCGCTGGCGCGCAGGGTATCGAACGCGCTGGCGGGCGACGTCAGTCGTCCGACTGATGCCCGCGAATGACGAGCACCGGGCACGGACTGTGGTGCGCGACGTAGCTGCTCACCGATCCGAGCAGCACGTCGACGATCGCGCGGTGGCCATGGGAGCCGACGACAAGCATCGCGGCGTCCTGTTCCTCGGCGAGCGCGCAGAGCCGGGCACCGATCGATCCGGATCGCTCGACGATCTGCTGGCGGATGGGACGGGGCCCGAAGGCCTGCGCCGAGCGCGCGAGTGCACCTTCAGCCGCGACGATCGCCTCGCGATAGTCGGCTTCCGCCTGTTCGTACGTCTCCACCGGTCCTTCGAATCCGCCGGCGTCCTCCTGTGGGTCGTGGAACTCGTCGACCACGATGACGAGCGACAGTTCGGCATCTGCGGGTACCAGGTGGGCGGCCTCATGCACGGCCAGCAATGACGCATCCGTTCCGTCGGTCGCAACGATCACGTGGATGGGAGTCTCGGCACTGGGTTCGGTCATCGATCGTTTCCCCTTCGTCGATTGGTTTCGTCAGGACACTCGGTCGTCAGCGACCTGGGCGGTGCCGTCGGGTCGTGACCCAGACTGCGTGCTCGAATCACGATGAGCCAGGGCCGATGGTCCCCATCTTCGACGGGAAGTCCTCGCCCGGTGATCGCGCCACATACTTGCCGATGACGGCGTCGCCGGCGACGAGCTCGACCGTCCGGGCGATCTGATCGAAGTCGACCGCGGTCGCGAAGCCACCGATCCGGCCCGCCGCCGCGAGTGCGAGCAACGCCTCATGGTCGGTGTCGTTCTCGGCCTCGGTGAAGCCACCCGCGTACACGCCGAGCAGCGACGCGTTCCGTGCGACGAGGTCGGGGGTGCTGATCGAGGCCCACTCGCCACTCGCGAAGCCCACTGCGAGCAGACGACCCCCAGCCGCGGTCGCCCGGGACGCCCCGGTCGCGGCGTCGCCACCGACCGGGTCGTAGACGACGTCCGCGCCGTGTCCGTCGGTCGCTTCGAGCACCGCATCACGGACCGCCGTCGCGGTCCGATCGACGAGCACCTCCGCGCCCAAGCGCGCGCAGAGGTCGAGCTTCTCGGCGCCGGCCGCGACGGCGACGACTCGCGCTCCGAGGGCGTGGCCCAACTGGACCGCGGCCGCGCCGGAACCGCCCGCGGCGCCGAGGACGACCAGCCACTCGCCGGCTTGCAGCGCGGCCCGGCGGACCAACCCGATCCATGCCGTCGAGAACCCGATCCGGAACGCGGCCGCGTCGACGTCACTCATCTCGTCCGGAACCCGGAAACACGTCGCGGCGAGGGCGATGGCCGACTCGGCGAAGCCGCCGCGGCCGTCGAAGAAGTTCGTCACGGCCATCAGCCGTGTCCCGAGGGCAAGGTCGACACCCGTGCCCACGGCCTCGACGACTCCACACACCTCTTGTCCGGGCACGAACGGCAGCGGCGGTGTGAGGGGATACGTGCCCCGGCACATCAGGGCGTCCGGCCGGCCGATCGCCGCGGCCCGGACCGACAACCGGACCTCACCCGGGCCCGGCACCGGCTGCTCGAGATCGACGAGTCGCAACACGTCGCACGGTGCACCATGTCGGTCGACCTGCCACGCACGCACGCCCGCGACCATATCCAAGGATCATGGAACGGGGTCGGGGCGCTCAGATCAGCGGATGCGGGCCGCCTCGATCCGCGCGGCGTCGAACCCTCGCCCCGTCGACGCGAGCTGAACCCGCCGCTCGTGGCCGCCTGATCTGGAGCATGGGATCTGGTCGCCCGCAACGACACGGTCGAAGCGAAACTGGTGACGAGTGTCGCGGTCATCGTGGTCGCGGCGTTCCTCGGCTCGGTGGCCGGGCGAGTCCTTGCCCATCGGGCCACCGACACGACGAAGAAGTACTACGTGCGCAAGGTCACCCACTACGTTCTCGCCGCGATTTGTGTGGTCGCGCTGGCGCTACTTTGGCGCCCGTTCGCGGGTCAGCTCGGCCTGGTGCTCGGCCTCATGACCGCCGGCCTCGCGTTTGCGATGCAAGAGGTGATCGGCGCCATTGCGGGTTGGTTCAACGTCACGTCGGGCGCCATCTATCGAATCGGGGATCGAGTCCAGCTGGGTGGAATTCGCGGGGATGTCATCGACATCACGCCGATGCGGACCAAGCTGATGGAGATCGGCTCGGGCACCGACCAAGACACCTGGGTCCGGGGTCGTCAGTACACCGGGCGCATCGTCGCGGTGTCGAACAAGGCCACGTTGACGGATCCGGTCTTCAACTACAGCGGCTCCTTCGAGTTCATCTGGGAGGAACTCACGGTGCCGATCGCGTATCGGGACAACTGGCGAGAAGCCGAGCGCATCCTGACCGACGAAGCCGAGAAAGTGTCGGTTGCGACCGACGCCGAGGCCGCCATCAGCTCCATGACCCGCCACTATCCCATCGCCAAGACCGACGTCGAGCCTCGGGTCTATGTGCGGGCGACCGACAACTACCTCGAGTTGACCGCGCGGTTCGTCGTGCCTGTGCGGACGGCACACACGGTGAAGAACCAGATCACCCAGGAGGTCTTGGTCCGGCTGGAAGCCGCGGGTATTCCGATCGCGTCGCAGACTCAGGACCTGACCGTGCGGGTCGAACCCGAAAAGGGTTGACACGTCGAAGCCAAGGCGCAAGATCGCGCGGCGGCCCGCCGCCTCTGTACGCGTGGGGTACGGCTGCTCTTCGATCGTCTCGATGCCGGAGCGGCTACTGACCGGCACCCGGCAGCTGGGCCGGCGGTCGGCGTACGCTGCGCGTCATGTGCGACACGATGGTGGTCGTCCGCCCCCAGGGTCTGCTGTTCGCGAAGAACTCGGGACGTGACCCCAATGAGGCGCAGTTTCTGTGCTGGCAGCCCCGGGCGGTCCACGAGCCCGGCTCCCGGCTGCGCTGTACCTGGATGGAGATCGACCAGGCGGCCCAGACCCACGCGGTCCTGCTCAGCCGCCCGTTCTGGATGTGGGGCGCGGAGATGGGTGCCAACGAGCACGGCGTGACGATCGGCAACGAAGCCGTGTTCACCAAGGAGGCCTATGCGAAGGTGGGTCTGACCGGGATGGACCTGCTGCGACTCGCCCTGGAGCGGGCCGCGACGGCCGAGCAGGGAGTCGCGACCATCGTCGAGTTGCTGGAACGCTACGGGCAAGGTGGCGGGTGCGGTCATGAGCGCCGCGGCGCGTCGTACCACAACAGCTTCATCGTCGCCGACCGGGGCGAGGCATACGTCCTCGAGACTGCCGGCGCGAAGTGGGCCGTCGAGCAGGTCACCGAGGGTGCGCGCTCGATCAGCAACGGGCTGACCATCCCGGGGTTCGCCGATCGGTACGCCGAGCCGATCCACACGCACTTCTCGCGCTGTCGGACGCGGCGCGCGATCACTGAGTCGGGCGCCGGCCGCGCCACCGGGCCCGGAGACCTCATGGCGGTGCTGCGTGACCATGGCACCGGCGGCCTCGCGCCGCATTACGACGTCACGACCGGCGCGCTCGGTCCATGTATGCACGCCGGGGGAACGATTGCGGCGTCGCAAACGGCGGCGTCCTGGGTCGCGGATCTGGGCTCGGACGGCGACCGACATTGGGCGACTGCGACTGCCGCCCCGTGCACCGGGATCTTCAAGCCGGTGCGGGTGACCGAGCCGCTAGATCTCGGACCTACACCGGCCGATACGTTTGACCCCGAGTGCCTGTGGTGGCGTCACGAGCTGCTCCACCGGCGGGCCCTCACCGATCCCGAACGGTTGACCGCCGCGTTTGCGCCGGAGCGTGACGACCTCGAGGCGAAGTGGCTCGTGGACCCCCCTGAGCCGGCCGCGGCGTTTGCCGAGGCCGACCGGCTCGTCGCGGCATGGACCGAGACCGTCGCCCGCGAACTCGGGCGTGACCGCCGACCATTCTGGGCCCGACGTTATTGGCAGGTCCGCAACCGCCGCGCCGGCGTCCCGGTCGCTGCGCATCGCGATTCGCAGGCACGCGCGTCGTGAGCACCGAGCAGCCGTACCCCACGCGTGCAGAGGCGACGGTGGCCTTTGCCGAGCATGTCAACCGAGGCAAGGTCGCGGCGTATGAGGCGCTCGGCCTCGATCTGGTGATGGGGGAGCGAGCGGGGGCCCGGTTCCGCGACGCGTACGACGGCCGCGAGCTCTACAACTGCCACTGCAACGGTGGAGTCTTCAACCTGGGACATCGGCACCCGGCCGTTGTCGCCGCGGTCCGCGACGCGCTCGACCGTCTCGACATCGGCAATCACCACCTCGTTTCCGGGTGGCGGGCCGTGCTCGCGACGCGGCTGGCCGCGTCGACGGAAGGAATCCTGCCCGGCGTCGTGTTCGGCGTCGGCGGCGGCGAGGCGAACGACCTCGCGATCAAGGTCGCGCGGGCCCGGACCGGCCGGAACGGCGTCGT
The DNA here is from genome assembly GCA_016650415.1 of Acidimicrobiia bacterium. Classification (GTDB taxonomy): domain Bacteria; phylum Actinomycetota; class Acidimicrobiia; order IMCC26256; family JAENVU01; genus JAENVU01. The sequence continues at coordinate 1,156 of JAENVU010000061.1, read as the reverse complement.
CTCGGCGGTCGGCGGCTACCACGGGCATACCGGGCTAGCGCTCGCCGCCGGCGATCCCGAGTACCGGGACCCGTTCGGTCCGAACCTCCCCGGGTTCACCCAAGTGCCGTTCAACGATCTCGCCGCGCTCGATCGTGCCGTCGACGACGCGGTCGCGGCTGTCATCCTCGAACCGATCCCGGCCACGTTGGGGATGCCGATCCCCGAGCCCGGCTACCTCGCCGCGGTCGAGCGCATCTGCCGGGAGCGGGGTGCGTGTCTCATCCTGGACGAGGTCCAGACCGGTCTCGGTCGCACCGGCACCATGTGGTTCTTCCAGCAGGAGGGAGTACGCCCGGACCTCGTCACGACGGGCAAGGGGCTGAGCGGCGGTGTGTACCCGATCACCGCGACCCTCATGACCGCCGAGGTCCACGCGTTCTTCGACGACCACCCGTTCGTGCACATTTCGACGTTCGGAGGGGCCGAACTCGGTTGTGTCGCGGCGCTCGCCACGCTCGACGTGATCGAGGCGCCGGGCTTCCTCGAGCGGGTTCGCGCAGTGGGCGAGCGGTTCGCAGCCGAGTTCGCCGGTCTCCCGTTCGTGGTCCGGCGTCGGGGATTGTTCATGGGTCTGAAGTTCCCCGGCGAAGGTGACGGCATGATCGCAGCCCGGGATCTCATCGCCGCCGGGGTCTTCGCCGTGTTCGCCAACAACGACACTTCGGTCCTGCAGTTCCTGCCGCCGCTCACCGTGACCGATGTCGAGATCGACGAGATCGTGGCGATCGTCCGGCGGACGTTCGCGTGATCGACCATGCCGAACTCGAGGAGCTCGAGCACGCCGTCGGCGCGGCCCTCGACCGCGGCGACGCCAGTGGGCTGCGCGTACTCGGCTACGGCGAGATCTCGCTCGTGGTCGGTTGGCCGACCGACACGCCCCGCTGGGCATGCAAACGGTTACCCCCGTTCCCGGATGCCGCGGCCGCGCGACAGTTCGCTGCCCTGCTCGACCGGTATCTCGCGGAGCTCAGTACGCGCGGCGTCAGTGTCGTGCCGACCATGGTCGACCAGGTCCCACTCGCGGACGGTCGCATTTCGCTCTACTGCGTGCAGCCCGTCGTGCCGACCGACACACTCGGTCCGGCGATCGTTGCCGACGGGATGCGCGCCGCGG
>JAENVU010000060.1 GCA_016650415.1 Acidimicrobiia bacterium | reverse complement strand
TCGCTCGGCGGGTTGGCCGCGGCCGAGGCCGGTGTGGACCTGGCGCGGTTCGCGGTCATCCGACAGGTACCTCGCGATCGGTGGGCCACGGTGGTTGCAGCCTTGCTCGACGGGGTGAGCGTGGTGCTTGCCGAACTCCCTCGATCGATTCGCGTCGGAGACGCTCGTCGACTCGTGGCCCGGGCGCGAGAGCGTGCCGCGGTCTTGGTGGCACTCGCCCCCGATCCGCACGCGTGGCCGGTGGAAGCCGCAGTGCGGTGCCACGTCCGTGGTGGAGCGTGGACAGGTCTGGGTGCCGGCGAGGGCACATTGTGTTCCCGGGTGCCCATCGTGGACGTCACCGCTCGGGGTCGGTCGACGCGCGCCGTGCCGGTCGCCGGTTGACCGACGCGCCATGGCCGTCCGAACCTTGTGCCTGTGGTGCCCCGATTGGCCGGTGGTCGCGGCGCGACACGCGGAGCTGGTGCCGGCAGACGGTCCGGTCGCGGTGATCGGCGGGCAACGAGTGGTTGCGGTGTCGGGTTCGGCGCGCGCCGAAGGTGTCCGGATCGGTCACCGTCGCCGGGAAGCCGAAGCTGCGTGTCCGGGAATCGTGGTGATCGATGCCGATCCGGCGAACGAAGCACGCGTGTTCGAGCCGATCGTGCGGGCGGTCGAATCGATCACCCCGCGCGTGGTGTTGGAACGGCCGGGGGTGCTCTCGTTCCCGACGCGGGGCCCGTCCCGCTATCACGGTGGTGACGGAGGATTGGTCGAGCATCTGCGCGCGGCGGTGGAAGCTGCGGGTCCGGTCGAGGTACGGATAGGAATTGCCGACAGCGGGTTTGCCGCTCGGTTGGCGGCCCGGCGGTGCATCATCGTCCCGATCGGTGAGACGCCGACGTTCCTGGCCTCGTGGCCGGTCGGTGCGTTGGGCGACGATGACCTCGCGGATCTGCTCACCCGTTTGGGGCTGCGTACCCTGGGCGCGTTCGCACAACTCCCGGAGTCGGCGATCCTGGCCCGGATGGGTCGCGAGGGACTCACCGCTCACCGGCTGGCACGAGGGGAGGACGCGCTGCCGCCGGCCCTCACCACGCCGCCACCGGACTTCGCCGCGAGCGCCGAGTTGGATCCGCCGGCCGAACGGGTGGATGCGGTGGCCTTCGTGGCCAAGAGCCTGGCCGACGAACTGTTGGAGCGGCTTGCCGCGCGTGGGCTGGCCTGCACACAAGTGGTGATCGAGGTGGAAACCGAACACGGTGAACATCTCGCCCGCGCGTGGCGGCACGAGGGGGCCCTGACCCCCGGTGCGCTCGTCGAGCGGGTCCGTTGGCAACTCGATGGCTGGTTGGCCGCCACCGGTGGACTGACCGGTGGCATCGTCGTCGTACGGCTGGTACCCGATCAGGTGATCCCCGCGTCGGGGCGGCAACTGGGGTTCTGGGGCGGTGACGCGGCGGCCACGGATCGCGCCGAACGGGTCCTGGCCCGCCTCCAGGGCCTCTTGGGCCCGGATCATGTCGTGACTGCCGTTCCCCAAGGCGGGCGTTCGCCGCACGAACGGATCCGTTGGGTGCCGTGGGGCGAGCCGCGGGAACCGTCGTCGCATTCACCGGTCGGTCGGGTGGCCGGCCCCGTGACGGTTGAGGTGCCGCCGTGGCCGGGCACGATCCCCGGCCCGGCTCCCGCGCGAGTGTTGGACCCGCCCATTCCGGTGTCGTTGGTGGACGATCACGGCCGGGCCGTGATCGTCTCGGCTCGGGGTGAACTCTCGGCCGCGCCCGCACGGTTGCAGGGGACAGGTCTGGCCGGGGGTGGCGGTGTGGTCACCGCGTTCGCCGGCCCCTGGGCCCAGGATGTGCGGTGGTGGGATCGGGCGACGCGAGCTCGTCGGGTGACCTGGCAACTGGTGATCGATGATGATTTCGCGTGTCTCGTGCAGGTCGAACGAGGTCAGGCAGCCATCGCGGCGGTGTACGACTGACCGGGTCGGTGCCGACGATCACCTCGGAGTGGTGGTTCCTCAGCGGACTTCGTACATCTCGTAGGTGAGGAGGGAGCCGCCGTCGGTGATCTCACCCTTCGCGATCACTTGGATCGCGTTGATCCACGCGTAACGAGCATCGCCGGTGTCGAACAACGGTGCGGCGTACGCGGGCGCGCTCCCGGCACCGTTCGAGAGGTCGAGCCGACCGCGATACGAGGCGAAGATCAGTGCGCCATCGAGGGTCTCGATCAGGACCCGGACGTCGAGGGTGCCCATGCCGGCCGGACCAACGGTGAGCCAGTCCGCGCCGGCCTTGCCCGCCATGTGGCCACTGAGGCGTTCCCCCTCCACATCGAACGTGGTCACCTCGGCGATTGCTCGGGTGCCCAGCGGGGTGTCGGGGAGGATGAACGGAGCGTTCAGCCTGGCCGTCGCAGTACAGAGTGTGATGAGTTCGATCGTCATGGGCGCAGTCTGGTGCGGCCCGGACGATGGTGGTTACCTCGACGATTCCTCGCCGGTGCCTCGATATTGCCCGGCGCAGTGCCATGGCCGCGGGCGGCACCCTGTCGATCGGCACTGCCCCGATCGGTGGGGCTCGGGTGCGGGTTCGACTTCCGCTCACAGTGGACGAGGCGAACATACGTTCGATACCCTGAGGTGTCCTGGTGGCGGTGGAGCCGTCATCAGTTCACACGAGATGGGCGTACACAGTGAGATCGGGATACGCGGAGCTGCACTGCCATACGAACTTCTCGTTTCTGGATGGTGCGAGCCATCCCGAGGAGTTGGCCGAGGAGGCCCATCGGCTGGGGTTGACCGGCCTGGCGGTGACCGATCACGACGGGCTGTACGGCGTGGTGCGGTTTGCCGAGGCCGCGCGCCCGCTCGGGTTCCCGACGATCTTCGGGGCCGAACTCACCCTCGGCGTCGAGCACGCGCCGAATGGGGTCACCGAGCCCCCGGGCGAGCATGTCCTGATCTTGGCGGAGGGGCCCACGGGCTACGCCGCGCTGGCGCGCACGATCAGCGCGGCGCAGTTGCGGGGGGAGAAGGGCGCGCCCCAGTTGAGCGTCGAGCAACTCCTCGTGGCCGCGGCCGATGCGCGAGGAACGTGGTTCACGACGACGGGGTGTCGGAAGGGCATTGTGCCGGCCGCGTTGGTGCGCGATGGTCCCAGCACCGCCCAGCACGCGTTGGAGCAACTCGTGACCGCGTTCGGGCGGGATCGGGTGCTTGTCGAACTCTGGGATCACGGCGACCCGCTGGATCGGCCGCGGAACGACGCGATGGCACAACTCGCGATGCGTTCCGGCACCGAGGTCATCGCGACCAACAACGTGCATTACGCGACTCCGGACCGTCGCCAACTCGCGACTGCACTCGCGGCGATCCGATCCCGCCGCAGTCTGGACGAGCTCGACGGGTGGTTGCCGGCAGCTCCGTTCGCGCATCTGCGCAGTGCCGACGAGCAGCTCCGACGATTCGCCCGGTACCCGGGCGCGGTCGAACGTACCGTCGACATCGCAGCCGCGTGCGCGTTCGACCTCAAGGTCGCGGTTCCGAACTTGCCCGAGTATCCGGTGCCCGATGGTCATACCGACATGAGTTGGCTGCGCGAACTCACTCGGCGAGGTGCGTCGGTGTATTACCCGTCGACCCATCCGCACTACGAGCAGGCCATGCGCCAGATCGACTACGAGCTGGGTGTGATCGACCAGATGGGTTTTCCCGGCTACTTCCTCTTGATGCACGACATCGTCGACTTCTGCCGCACGCATGACATCTACTGCCAAGGGCGGGGGAGCGCGGCGAACAGCGCGGTTTGTTACGCGCTGGGGGTCACGAAAGCCGATGCGGTCGCGCTCGGGTTGTTGTTCGAACGGTTTCTCTCCACTGAACGCGACGGTCCACCCGACATCGATCTCGACATCGAACATCAGCGGCGAGAAGAAGTGATCCAGTACGTGTACGAGAAGTACGGACGGGATCGAGCCGCGCAAGTGGCGAACGTGATCACGTACCGGCCGCGGTCGGCGTTGCGGGAGATGGCCAAGGTCGCGGGCCTCTCGCCCGGTCATGCCGATGCCCTCACCCGTTGGATCGACCGGTGGCGTTCCCGGGAAGGCGCGTTCGACGACTTCCGCGAGAGCGAGGATGCACCACCGGTTCCCGAGTTGGTGTTGCAACTCGCCGACGCGGTGCAGGACTTCCCCCGCCACCTCGGGATCCACTCGGGGGGCATGGTGATGGCCGACCGTCCGCTGGTGGAGTGTTGCCCCGTGGAGTGGGCCCGTATGGAGAACCGTTCGGTGCTCCAGTGGGACAAGGACGACTGTGCGGCGGCGGGGCTGGTGAAGTTCGACCTGCTCGGTCTCGGGATGCTCACGATGTTGCACCTCGCGGTGGATCTCGTCCGCGAGCACGAAGCCATCGACATCGATCTTGCCACCATCCCCCAGGAACCCGAGGTGTACGACCTGCTGACCGCGGCCGACACCATCGGGGTGTTCCAGGTGGAGAGCCGCGCCCAGATGGCCACGCTGCCGCGGCTGCGGCCCGAGAACTTCTACGACCTCGTCGTGGAGGTCGCGTTGATCCGGCCCGGACCGATCCAGGGTGGGTCGGTGCACCCGTACTTGCGCCGTCGCAACGGGGAGGAGGAAGTGACCTATCCCCACCCCTTGTTGGAGCCGTGTCTGCGCAAGACGCTCGGGATTCCGTTGTTCCAGGAACAGCTGATGCAGATGGCGATCGACGCGGCGGGGTTCAGCGCGGGGGAGGCCGATCAACTTCGTCAGGCCATGGGCTCGAAGCGGTCGAAGGCCCGGATGGCCCGGATGCGCGATCGGCTGATGAGCGGTATGGCCGAGCGGGGGATCACGGGCGAGGCCGCGACCGAGATCGCGCACAAACTCGAGGCGTTCGCGAGTTTCGGATTTCCCGAGAGTCACTCGGTGTCGTTCGCATACCTGGTGTATGCGAGTGCGTGGATCAAGCTGCATCACCCCGCCGAGTTCGCGTGTGCGCTGCTGAACGCGCAGCCGATGGGCTTCTACTCGCCGCACACGTTGGTGCGGGATGCCCGTCGCCATGGCGTGGAGGTGTTGGGGCCGTGTCTCGAACGGTCGCGTCGCGACTGCACCCTCGAACCGCGTGCTCAGGTTGTGCCTGAGGCGCCGATCGGGCATCCACAGCCGGGATGGCACGCGGATACCTCGATCCACGCAATGCGGATCGGGCTGCGGTACGTGCGCGGGCTCTCGAGCGCGCTGCTCGACCGGATCGATGCGGAACGGGAGCAGGCACCGTTCCGTGATCTCGAAGACTTCGCTCGTCGTACCGAAGCGCCGGTGGACGCGATGGAATCACTCGCGACGGCCGGCGTGTTCGCGTGCTTCGACATCGATCGACGCGCCGGACTCTGGGCGGCGGGCGCGTTGCGTGATGCGCGGCCGGGTCATCTTCCGCATACCGCGGTCGGTATCGAGGCCCCCGCGTTGCCGGGGATGACCGAGATCGAGGAGACCGCCGCCGACCTGTGGGCGACGGGCATGTCGCCCGGTCGTCATCCCACGGAGTTCGTCCGGGCCGAGCTCACCGAGCGGGGGGTGGTGACCTCGAGCGCGTTACGGGAGCTGCCGGCGCGCTCGATCGTGGAGGTGGCGGGGATCGTCACCCATCGTCAACAACCGGAGACCGCGAAGGGCACGGTGTTCCTGAACCTCGAAGACGAGACGGGACTCACCAACGTGATCTGCCCGCCGGGGGTGTGGAAGCGCTACCGCACGGTGGCGCGCGGCGCGCCGGCACTGCGCGTGCGGGGGCTGCTCGAACGTCATCAAGGGGTGGTGAACCTGCTCGCTCAGCGCATCGAGGCGTTGCCGCTCACTCTGGCCGACGCCTTGAAGTCTCGCGATTTCCGCTGAGGTGGTCGTGGCCGAGCGCGGATGCGGTGACCGCCGCGCTCACTCGAGGCGAGTGCGGAGCTCGTCGTATTCGGCAGGGGAGATCTCGCCCCGGGCGAGCCGCTCGCCGAGGACCGCGAGGGGATCCGCACCGGACCGTCGTGAAGCACGCGTGGTCAGGATCAGGAACACGACGGCCGCCGGGATGATCAGGATCACGAAGATGATCAGGAGTTCGGGGGCGCCCAAGCCAAACAGCAGCAGTCTCCTCGCGGCAGCGACGTCACGACGGTACCGCGAATGGCCGGTTCGATCCCCCGGACGTCGGCGTCCGATGGCGTTACAGGGTGCGGTGGGCCTGGTCGGAGGGAGTCGGGCGGAAGAACTCGTAACGGCCGCGACCGTGCTCCTTCGCCCGGTACATCGCGGCGTCGGCGTTGCGCACCAGCGCGTCGGGATCGTCGTCGGGGCCGGTCGCGGTTGCGATGCCGACACTGGCACCGACCTTCGCCTCGGTCCCCGCGACGTGAATCGGGACCTCCAGCGCCTTGAGAATGCGTTGCGCGACGTCGTGGAGCTCACCGCGGTCGGAGACGTGTTGCAGCAGGACCACGAACTCGTCCCCACCGAACCGGGCGACGATGTCGTGAGACCGGACGGCATTGCGCAGCCGGGCCGAAGCGGTCTTGAGGAGTGCGTCGCCGGCGTCGTGACCGAGGACGTCGTTCACCATCTTGAACTGGTCGAGGTCGATGAACATCAAGGCGACGGTGCCGGTTCGGTGGCCGCGCCCCAACGCCTTGAGGGCCGTGATGAGCGACTCCAGCAGGAGACGCCGGTTCGGCAACCCGGTGAGAGGGTCGTGGGTGGCTTGACGGCCGAGCGCGGCCTCGGCCTCCTTCAGCGACGTGATGTCGAGGATCGAGACGAACGCCGCGGGGAGGTGGGGCTCGTTCGTCATGACCGGGACGCCGTTCCACGAGATCCAGCGGGTCGGTTCACCGAGCAGCTTGAGCTCGGCGTCGCCGGACTGGCCGAGCTCGATGGCACTGATCGCGTTCTCCAAGGCCGGCCGACTCTCGTCGTGGATCGGTGTGAACATGTCCGCCGTCGACCCGCCGAGGACTGCACGACCGAGCAGCTCGATCCCCTCGGAGTTCGCGTACGTCACCCGCCGGCCGCGCCCGACTTCGAAGATGCCGACGGGCGCACTGTCGGCCATGAGCCGGAATCGACGTTCGCTGGTGGTCGTGGCGTCGTGCGCGCGGCGGATCTCGTGCGTGAGGCTGACGAACCGGGCCATGACGCCGAGCGCCAAGGCCGCAGTGCATATGCCGACGAACCCCGCGCTGACGCCGGTACTGGTGTCGGACATGATCGTGACGACCGGCCCGACCAGGAGCGCGAACGCCAGTAAGGCCAGCCGAGCCCGCGGTTCGGCCAGACGATCCGAATCAGGAATGGCCACGAAGAGCTCACGGGTCGATGTCAACCCCGCGGCACCGATGACGGCGCAGGCCAGCGCGATACCGATATCCGATTCGGCTGATCCGGTGTGGCCGAGCCGTTCGGCCGCAGCGCTGGCGAGGTCGGTGCCCAGTAGGACCGCGACGCCGACGCCGACGAGGTTCAGGGAGCGGGAACGGCGGCCGGGCGCGAGCACCATCCACGCGAGCACGGTGACCAGAATGGCATCGCCGAGCGGATAGGCGGACAGGGTCAAACGATCGATCGTGCTCGTTTGGACGGTCTCGAAGGGATTGATGAGCACCGCCCACATCACCAGCGCGACCGCGATGCCGAAGACCGAAGCGTCGAGAAACGCGGTGCGGCTCGAGGCGTCGGTGCGAAGGTTGCCGACGACCAGCATGCCGGTGCCGAATGCCGTGTAACCGGCCAGCGTGAGCAGGTCTCCCCAATGGCCCGAGGTCGCGCCCTGGAGGGCCGCGACGTCTCGGAGCATCGCACCGCTGGACCAGAGCGCGATGCCGGTCGCAATACAGATCCAGGGATTGGCGCCTACCCGGGCGTTGCGGCGGGCGGCGAACAATGCCGCGAGGGCGCTGAGCAGTCCGACCACACCTTGAAGGATCCACGTGAGGTTCGCCGAGGTCGTCCACGACACACCGAGCAGCGCGCCCACGACGACGCTGTAGGTCACCACCAGCAGTCGGCTGGGGGCAGGTTGGGTCGATCGATCGCCGGAAGAAGCCGCCATCGTTGGTGCATCGGCGCGTTGGGCGCCGACCTCGAGACCCAAAAAGCGCGAGTGGCCGCGAATGTGCAGGTACGGTCCCAAGGGTGGCTGACCCGACGTTCGACCGCAGTGCCGTGACCGTGGAACCACCGGATTCGCGCCCCCCGACCCGGCCGGAGGGGCTGACCGCTGCGGAAGTCGCGGATCGGGTTGCCCGAGGCGAGGTGAACGACGCCGGCGAACGCACCAGCCGGACGTTGGTGGAGATCGTCCGGGCGAATGTCTTTACTCGGTTCAACGCGATTCTCGGCACGATGCTCGCCCTGATCCTGGTGTTCGGTTCGCCCGCAGACGGGCTCTTCGGCATCGTGATCGTGATCAACGCGGCGATCGGCATCGTGCAGGAACTGCTCGCAAAACGGAAGCTGGACGAGCTCGCGGTCTTGAGCGCGCCCGTCGCCCGGGCAGTGCGCGAAGGCGAAGTGGAGGACATCCCGGTCGAGACGCTCGTGCTCGACGATCTCCTCGAACTCCGCACCGGCGACCAGGTCCCGGCCGACGGCACCATCACCGAGTCGGTCGGGCTGGAACTCGACGAGTCGCTCCTGACCGGAGAGGCCGACGCGATCGCCAAGTCGGTGGGCGGCTCGGCGCTCTCGGGCAGCTTCGTCGTCGCGGGCTCAGGTCGGATGCAGGCGACGGCGATCGGCGCCGACGCGTACGCGCGGAAGCTGGCGGCCGACGCGCGGCGGTTCACCGTGACTCGATCCGAACTCGTCGACGGGGTCAACCTGATCCTGCGCTACGTCACTTGGCTGATCCTGTTCGTCGGACCGGTCCTGTTCTGGCGTGAACTCAGAGATGGCGATGTGCCCAGCGCGATCACGGGTGCAGTCGCCGGTGTGGTCGGCATGGTGCCGGAGGGTCTGGTGCTGCTGACGTCGATTGCGTTCGGCGTTGCGGTGATCGTTCTCGGCCGCCGCAACGTCCTGGTCCAGGAACTTCCGGCCGTCGAGGGCCTGGCCCGGGTCGATGTCGTCTGCCTCGACAAAACCGGAACGCTGACCGAGGGCTCGATCGCGTTCGACCACATTCAGCCGCTCGGCGCGCACGCGGAGGCGGAGGCGGAAGCGGTGCTCGGTGCCCTCGCCGCCGATGCGAACGCCAACGCGACCTTCGAGGCATTGAGCTCGCAGTTCGGCGACCCCGGGTGGACTCGGACCGACACGGTTCCGTTCTCCTCGGCTCGCAAGTGGAGCGCCGCGCAGTTTGCCGACCACGGCAGCTGGGTCGTCGGCGCGCCCGAGATGGTGTGGCCGGACCACAAGAGCACGGTGCGTCAACTCGCCGACGAAGTGGCCGCGACCGGGAGCCGGACGCTGCTGCTCACCCACACCGATGCGCCGCTGCAGGGAGAGGTGCTGCCCGAGGGACTCGATCCGGTCGCGCTCGTCATGTTCGCGGAGCAGGTCCGGCCGGACGCGGCCGAAACGCTCGACTACTTCCGATCGCAGGGCGTGCTCCTCAAGGTGATCTCGGGTGACAACCCCCGCACGGTCGGCGCAGTGGCGCGGCGGGTCGGGCTCGACGTCGGCGAGCCGGTTGATGCCCGCTCGCTTCCCGAAGACGAAGCCGGTCTGGCCGACGCACTGGAAGCGCACTCGGTGTTCGGCCGGGTGACGCCACAGCAGAAGCGCGCCATGGTCGGAGCGCTTCAGTCTCGCGGTCATGTCGTCGCGATGACCGGTGACGGCGTGAACGACGCGCTTGCGCTGAAGGACGCCGACATCGGCGTCGCGATGGGGTCGGGCGCCGCGGCGACTCGCGCCGTTGCGCAACTGGTGCTGCTGGACGGAAAGTTCGCGACATTGCCGGGAGTGGTCGCGGAAGGGCGGCGGGTCGTCGCGAACATCGAACGCTCCGCCAACCTGTTCCTCGTGAAGACGATCTATGCCGCGCTGTTCTCGCTCGCGACCGTCTTCACCGGCTGGCCGTACCCGTTCCTGCCTCGCCATTTCACGGTCATCAGTGCCTTGACGATCGGGATCCCGGGGTTCTTCCTCGCGCTGGCACCGAACACCCGCCGGTATGTCCCGGGGTTCGTCAAACGGGTCCTTCGGTTCGCGATCCCGACGGGCGCAATCGCCGCGATCGCGGTCTACACGGCGTATGCCGTTGCTCGATCGGAGGACGTCTCCAGCGTGCAGGCCCGCACCACGGCCTTCATCACGCTGCTCATCGTGGCGTTGTTCGTGCTCGTCGTGCTGGCGCGACCGTTGACCGCGTTCCGGTCGGCGTTGGTGTTCTCCATGATCGGTGGCGCAGTCGCGGTCTTCGCGATCCCTCCACTGCGTGACCTCGTGAATCTCAAGATCCCCAGCACGGACTTGCTCACGATCGCGTTCGGATGCGCCGCGGCCGCATGCGTCCTGATCGAGTTCAGCGGTCGGATTCGCGGGAGCCGGTTCGTCGCCGGCGACGACGAACCCGGCCCCGCGTCCAACGTTCCCGCTATTCCTTGACGACGAAGGTCGTGACCATGCCGAACATGCCGTCATCGCGCTCGGCATGGGTCAGGATGTGGCAGTGGTACGCCCAGACCCCGACCTGGTCGGCCCGCGGCGTGATGATCACGCTGTAACGCTCGCCGGGTGCCACGTTCAGGGTGTCGACGTCGTACGGCGTGATCGGGATTCCGTCCTTGGCGATCACGGTTTGCACCAATCCGTGCAGGTGCATCGGGTGAATCGACAGGCCTTCGTTGAAGTAGTGGATGAGCACCGTTTCACCGACGTTGGCGATGATCGGCGCGGTGGCCGGAAACGACTTGCCGTTGAGGCTGAGGCCGATCACGCCGGCATCGTTCAAAGCCATCGGGATTTCCTGGGTGACGGGTCCACGGCCATCGGGCAGTGGGAGATCGCCGACGAGCAGGACGCCGGCCAGGCCGTCCGGCACTTGGTGCTCGCCGTGGTGATGCGAGTGGTACATGTTCACCTGGCTCTTTTCGGCCACGAACTCGTACGTGAAGGTCTTGCCCGGCAGCACCGGATCCTGGGTCACGTCAGGGACGCCGTCCATCGCGTTGGGGAGTTCCATGCCATGGAAGTGGACAATGGTCGACTGGGGGAGATCGTTCGTCAGCACGAACTTCACGCGGTCGCCCGTGTTCACCTTGAGTAACGGTCCGGGTACCCCGAACGTCGAGTCGTCACCGCCGGTCGGTCCGTAGGCCCAGGCCCGGACGGTCTTGGTCTGGTCGACCTGCCAGTCGATCACCTTGGCCGTGATGTCGAACTCCTTGGTGCCGTCGGCGAGCACCTTCGGAGCGAGCGGCTGATTCCCGACCCCCTTGGTGTTCGGGCCCTTGGTGAGTTGGTCGACGTAGGCCTGGGTCCCCTTCTTCATCAGCGCGTCCATGCGCGCGTTGTCGGCGCGCAGCGCGGCGTCGGTCTGGCCGGTCGATCCCGATGCGGCGGCAGTGGTGCCGCCTCCGCCCGCGCCGATCATCAGGGTGGCCTTCATCCCCTGTCCGGCGTGGCCCGGGATTTCGCAGATCGCCTCGTAGGTGCCGGCCTTCAGGCCTTCGAGGGAAAGGGTCGCGGCGCCGCCCGGATCGATGTTGGGCGTCGCGAGCTTCGTGCCCTTGATCGCGAAGTTGTGAGGCGCGCTGCCGGTGTTCTTGATGGCAAGGGTCCCGTTGGCGTCGGCATGGATCATGGCGGGATCGATGACGAACTCGCGCAGCGAGACCTGGGTTCCGCCGCCGAGGGCTGCGGCCTTCTCGGCGTCGGAGCTGGACGAACGGGCATCACCTGCAACCCAGAGCGCGCTGAAGGCGAGCAGGACGGCGAGGAGTGCAAACAACCACGCGCCGAGCCCGAAGGTCTGGCGATCATCGCGGGTCAATTTCATATCGGGAGCCCCTTGGGTTCGTTGAGGCTCCGATCGTGGTGGCCGCACCCGGGGCCGAGCAGGGTCTTTCGTCCCCAGTGATGAGTGCGAATGGACGCATCGCCTTCAGAGATGGCACGGACCCGGCGCCGCATCGACGCCGGGTCCGTGACTGGGGGCTTTCCGGACTCAGGTCAGCCCTGAGCGGTGGCTCCGGAACCAGGCCGTGCGATTCCGCAGGCCTGGGCCGCTTCCTTGAGCTGGGCGACCTTTTCCGGGGTCAGTGGCCGGATCGGTCGGGTGATGCCCTGGTCGCTCAGGCATTGCTTCTGCTCGGTCGTGAGCTTGGCTCCGGGGTGGCGGCGGTGGGGGACCTTGATGTCACAGGTCTTCGCGGCTTCCTTGAGCTGGGCGACCTTTTCCGGGGTGAGTGGCCGGATCGGTCGGGTGATGCCCTGGTCGCTCAGGCATTGCTTCTGCTCGGCCGTCAGATGGCGACCGGGATGTGGGCGATTCGAGGATCCGTCCGTCGCGGCACCAGCGGGGCCGGCGACGCCGACCGCGGCCGCACAGAGCGCCGCAGTGGTGAGCCCGGTGCCGATGATGCGCCGGAGCGAGTGTGTCTTCATGAGGTTCTCCTTGCCTTGGGGGTGACGAAACCAGCATCAACCCCCGACGTGCCGGACCGGTGAGGGAATTGTTCGGAGATGACCAAGCCGGTCCCGGCACGTTCGACTGGGACTTTCGTCCCGGGGAACCAGGTCCTCGCACCCTGACCCGACGCGCCGGCGCGCGCCAGTCTGAGGGTCCGGACGGCGAAGGAGCCCCCTATGCGGGTACTGGTGACCGAATCGAAGCCGAAGGCAGCCGACCAGGTTGCCGGGGAGTTGACCACGTCGGGCCACGAAGTCCTCCGGTGTCATGCCGGTGCCGGTCCCGCGTTCCCGTGTGTCGGGCTCGCCGGAGAACCGTGCCCGGTCGAAGACGGCGTCGATGTTGCCGTGACGGTGCGGGTGCACCCGCAGTCGAGCCCGACGCCGACCGAAGACGGCGCGGTCTGCGCGCTGCGGACGCACGTCCCGTTGGTCGTGCTCGGCCAGACCCTGCTGCACCCGTTCAGCGGATTCGACG
>JAENVU010000059.1 GCA_016650415.1 Acidimicrobiia bacterium | reverse complement strand
GGCTGGATCGAAACCCGACCCGGCGACGACGACCCCGGCGCGATCGCACTGATGCACAAACTGGCCGCGAAGTCGCGCAAACGCTGGCCGGAGTTCGCAGTCGACGCACCGCGCCTGCTCCCCGCCCCCACGTGATCCCGGGATGATCCCCAATCCAGCGCGCCTGCGCGGCTTCGCGCAACGATCCTGGGAACTCCTCGGCGCGTCGGCATTGGTCGGAATCGTCACCGGTCTGCTCGTCGCCGGCGCCGAGAAGCTGACCCTCAACCTGCTCGAGTGGGTGCAGGGCCTCCCGGTCTGGGCCGTCGTCGCCGCACCGGCAGTTGGCCTGGTTCTCGCCGCACTGGCCCTGCGGTACTTGGCATTCCGCGCCGCACCCGGTCTGGCCGATACGTGGCTCCGAGCATTCCACGATCCCAACGAAGACATGAAGGCCCGCACTGCGCCGGGCGGCGTCGTCGCCTCTCTTTGTACGATCGGGTTCGGCGGGGCGATGGGACTCGAGGGTCTGTCGATCTTCACGGGCGGCGCTGTCGGCACGGTGATCCAGGATCGCCTCCGTTGGTTGTTCGGCTCGATCGACGCCAAGGTCCTGATGACCGCCGGCGCCGCCGCCGGCGTGGCCGCGATCTTCAAGGCCCCCGCCACCGGCGCCTTGTTCGCGATCGAAGTTCCGTTCACCGACGATTTCGCACCGAGGAAACTGCTTCCGTGCCTCGTTGCCGGTGCGACCGGGTACCTCGGCTTCGCCGCGGTCAACGGAACCACGCCCCTGTTCGAGGCGCACGGTCACGTGGGGTTCGAAGCCAGCACGCTGATCGGCGCGCTGGGACTCGGTGTGGTCGGCGGCCTCGGTGCCCGGCTGTTCTCTCGGCTCATCGGGTTCGCCAAGTCGCTGACTCGGCGGTACTCCCTTCCGGTGCGCATTGCGGGGGCGGCGGCGACCACGGCCGCGCTCCTCGTCGTCTCGCGGCTGGCGACCGGCCGGAACCTGACGCTCGGCCCCGGCTACGACGCGATCAGCTGGGCCCTGAAGCCGAACCGCGCGGTGCCGGTGCTCTTACTGATCCTCGTCCTGCGCTGTCTGGCCACCGCGGCCGCGACCGCGGGGGGTGGCGCCGGGGGTTTGTTCATTCCGCTCGTCGTCGCCGGCGCGCTCCTCGGACGGGCCACCGGCAACCTATTCGGCCGGGCGGAAGACACGATGTTCCTCATCGTCGGGATCGCGGCGTTCCTCGGCGCGGGATATCGCGTGCCCCTCACCGCGGTGATGTTCGTGGCCGAGACCTCCGGCCGAGCCACCTACGTCGTGCCCGCCCTGCTCGCGGCCGTCGTCGCGGATCTCATGATGGGCAAACAATGCGTCACTGCGTACCAACGTTCCCGCATCGAGCCCGCGAGCGCCTGAGCCCCGGCCGGATCTCTCGAACCCCCGTCGCCTAGGATCGACCCTGGAGCGCCGGGAAGTCTGGTCGGCATCACCCCGCGAACCACCCGGAGTCTCAGCATGGCCCGACCAATCCTCCCCTTTCGCCGCGTCGGCGAATTTCTCCGCACGGAGAGCGCCGGTGGTGTCGTCCTCATGCTCGCGACGGTCACCGCGATCGCCTGGGCCAACCT
This sequence comes from Acidimicrobiia bacterium, assembly GCA_016650415.1. GTDB lineage: Bacteria > Actinomycetota > Acidimicrobiia > IMCC26256 > JAENVU01 > JAENVU01. Next base: position 12,187 of record JAENVU010000059.1, on the reverse strand, counting down.
CGCGCCGAGTTCGTACACCACGACCTGGACCCAGCACCTCTCGCTGCCCGGCCCCGACCACGCACTGAGCCTCTCGGCGTGGGTGAACGAGGGCCTGATGGCGATCTTCTTCTTCGTCGTCGGCCTCGAGATCAAACGCGAAGTCGTCGACGGCGAACTGCGAGACCCGCGGACGGCGTCGGTGCCGGTCGCCGCCGCGATCGGCGGCATGGTGTTCCCCGCGCTGATCTTCCTGATCGTCACCGCCGGGACCGACTTCGGCAAGGGCTGGGGCATACCGATGGCGACCGACATCGCCTTCGCGATCGGGATCCTCCGCATCTTCGGCACCCGGGCACCGAGCGGAGTCGGTTTGACCCTCCTGACCCTCGCCATCGTCGACGATCTCGGCGCGATCGCCGTCATCGCCATCTTCTATTCGCACGGGTTCTCGCTCCCGGCGCTCCTCGGCGCGATCGGCGTCGGCGGCGTGGCCATCGTCATGCGCCGATTCGCGGATCACCCGGCGTGGTACATCCTCCCTGCAGTCATCCTCTGGCTCCTCGTGCTGCGTTCGGGACTCCACGCGACGATCGCCGGCGTCATGCTGGGATTCCTCACGCCCGTCCGGACGCGATCGGGGCGGGACGTCCTGGCGAGCCTCGAACACGCCCTCCACCCGTGGAGCAGCTTCGTCGTACTGCCACTCTTTGCGCTGGCCAACGCCGGCATCGTGATTTCGGGAGATCGCATCGCCGATGCCGCTCGGAGTCCGCTCGCGATCGGCATCGGGCTCGGGCTCGTCGTGGGCAAGGTCGCCGGCATCGGCGCCGGCGTCTTCATCGCCACCCGCCTCGGCGGACGACTCCCGCCCGGAGTCGGACCACGCGAGGTACTGACGATCGGTCTCCTGGGGGGCATCGGGTTCACGGTGTCGCTCTTCGTTGCCGCGTTGGCCTTCAATGGAACCCCGCTCGACATCGCGAAACTCGCAATCCTCGTGACTTCCATCGCCGCCGCGATCGCCGCCGCCGGAATGCTTCGGACGATCCCGTCGGAAACGGACGCTCCCGCGTAACCTGCCAGGCCTACGGGATGTCCAAGCAGGCCAGATGACTGACAACACCACGCTCTTACCCCGCCTCGCGGCAGCCGCAACCAGACCCGCGAGCATCACGTTCGTCACCGGTGCCGTCGACGGTCCGGGCTACGACACCGAAGAGGTGGCGTGGTCGGTACTCCACGACGATGCTCGGGCGATGGCTGCCGCGCTGCACGAGCGCGGCGCGGGGCCGGGGACGACGGTGGGGATACTCGGCCCGACCTCGCGCGACCTCGTGACCGCGATTCGGGCGACCTGGCTCGCGGGTGCGACCGTCGCCATGCTCCCCTTGCCCATGCGACTCGGATCGATGGACGAGTTCATCGACGCCACCCGCAACCGGATCGAGAACGCGGAGATCGGCACGGTGCTGGTCGATCCACTGCTCCAGGAGTTCATTCCCGACGACATCGCGAGCACCCCGTTCTCGGACCTGGGCGGTCGATCGCCGGCCGACTACCGCGAACCGACGATCGACCCGGATTCCCTCGCGATCCTGCAGTTCACGAGCGGAAGTACCTCCGACCCCAAGGGGGTCATGCTCCCGCATCGCTGTGTCACCGCGAACATCGACGCGATCGCCGCCGGCTCCGGGCTGGATCCGACCACGGACCGGGTCGCGTCGTGGCTGCCGCTGTATCACGACATGGGTCTCATCGGTCTGCTCGGCGTGCCGATGACCACCGGCGTGGATCTGGTGCTCGCCGGGCCGCAGGACTTCTTGGCCGCGCCGCTGCGCTGGATGGAGTGGATGTCCCGATTCCGGTGCACGCTCACCGGAGGGCCGAACTTCTCCTACGCCCTCGCGGCTCGGGCCATGCGCCGCGCCACCGACCTGGACCTGTCGGCCTGGCGACTCGCGCTCAATGGCGCCGAACCCATCGACCCGGACGCGGTCGAGGCCTTCCTGGAGGCCGGCGCCAAGTTCGGACTCGACCCCCGCGTCCCGTTCTGTGTGTACGGCATGGCCGAAGCCACGCTCGCCATCAGCTTCCCGGCACCCGGCACCGGCCTCCAGGTCGACACCGTCGATCGTCGCGTCCTCGAGACCGACCAGTACGCCACGCCCGTCGCCACCGACGCACCCAACGCCCGCCGCCTTCCCAAGCTCGGGCACGTCCTCGACGGTTTGGAACTCCGCATCGTGGATCCCGACACGGGTGCCGCGCGCGCCGAACGCGAGGTCGGTGAGATCGAGCTACGCGGGAACTCCATCACCCCCGGGTACTTCAAGAATCCGGCTGCCACCGCCGCCGCCATCACCGACGGCTGGCTCCGTACCGGTGACCTCGGCTACCTCGTCGACGACGAGGTGGTGATCTGCGGCCGGCGCAAGGATGTGATCATCGTGGGTGGTCGCAACGTGTTCCCCGAAGACGTCGAACGCGCCGCGGCGCGCGCGACGGGCGTGCGCGCCGGCAACGTGATCGCGTTCGGCGCGACCGGCCGCCGCAACCGGGAATCCATCGTGATCGTGGCCGAGACCCGGGCGGCCGGCGAGGACGCCGATCCACTCCGCACCGACATCATCGAGCACGTGACCCACGCCATCGGCATCCCGCCGGGCGAGGTCGTGCTCGTGAGTCCCGGCACCCTGCCGAAGACATCGTCCGGCAAGCTCCAGCGCTCCCTCTGTCGCGCCCGCTACCTCGACGACATCATCGAGCCGGTCTAAAACTCCGCTCTTGGCCCTGCGGGCCGGGCCGCTCGGACCACGGCTGCGCCACGGTGTCGGGCGTTGGGGTCCGAGCCGGAGCTTCTCGGCGCAGCCTCCTGATCATCCGTTCAGATCATGGGCCAGGGGACGGAGTGGTAGCCCTCGTCGGGTTCGGGGAGGCGGGGATCGTCGAGCAGCTCGTCGATCCGCCGCACCATCGCGTCGACCTCGGCTCGATGCAGTAGCCCGGCGAACTCATCGCCCAGGGCACCGTCGAGCGCGGCGCGCAGCCGCTCCACGTCGGTCAGCAGCGGACGCGGTACGACCTCCCCGGCGAAGTCCCAGATCACCGTGCGGAGTTTCGGCGCGACGTGGAACGTCAGCCCGTGATCGATCCCGAAGATGCGGGACGACTGCAACTCCCGGAGACAATGCCCGCCCTTGCGGTCGGCGTTGTTCGCGATCACGTCGAAGATCGCGAATCTCATGAACTCGTCGACATGATGTTCGAGCAGCGTGAAGTAGTGCTCGTCCGGATCGTGTTCGACGAACCGTTGCACCGAACCGATCCCGAACGGCCCGTCTCGCAGCACCGTGAGGGGAATCAGGCCCCACCCGAGCGCCTCGCTCAGCCGGTAGGCCGCGAACTCACGGCGACACAGCGTGCCGGTGGGGAAATCCCAGAGCGGCCGCTCGCCCTGCTCGGGTTTGTAGACCGCGAGCGCCTGCACGTCATCCCGCTCGACGGTGACGAGCAGGGCCGCGTTGGACGACCAGGCCACCCGTCCGACGACCTCGAGATCGCCGTGGATCAGAAGGTCGGCGGGCGCGTCCGGAGTCAATTCCACCGCGGGCAGATGTGACCCGAAGGGTCCATCGGGAACTCGCAGAGCTGACATGCCGGTCGACCACCGGCGACCGCATCGGTGCCCCGGGCGGCCATCGCCCGCACCTGCGCGCGGGTCGCGAAGATCCGTGCGACATATCCCTCGGAATCCTCGTCGCTCAGGCCGTCGTCCTCGTCTTCGGCGTGCTCGCGCAGTTCGATCAGGACCAGCCCCCGATCGGGTTCGAAGCCGAGCCCGATCATCCGGGCCCGGAACAGCGGAACCGCCGGTTCGGACACCCCGGCCGCGCTCGGATGCATGGCGATGCTCTCGCCCGGCGGCTCCGGGTGGTCCAACGCGATCCGGTCGAGGAACGTCACCGCCTCGTGCGCGAGCAGTGCGACCTGCTCCTTCTCGACGAGCACGGTGAGCCGGCTGCCGCGCTTGTCGGCCTGGATGTAGAAGACCCGCTGGCCGGGTTCGCCGATCGCGCCGGCGCCGAGCGAATCGACGTTGTCGAGTTCGATGATGCTCATGCGTCGGTCTGCTCGGTCTCCGCTCCGGAATCGGCGTCGGCTTCGGGCACGGGAATGAACTCGGACAGTGACCCGGTGTCGTTGCATTTCATCAACATCGCGCCGTGCACACCCAGGGCGAACGCGGTGACCGACGCGGGCGACACGTTGATGCGTTGGAACAGGTCGAGATGAACGCCGGTGAAGTGTGCGATCGCGGACTTGATCGGATCGGCGTGGGACACCACCACGATGAGCGAGCCGCGATGCTCGGCGACCAGGGCTTCGAGTGCCGTCACCACGCGCGACTGCATCTCGGCGATGGACTCGCCGTTCGGGAACCGGGCCCGCGAGGGCGCGCGCTGCACGGTCTTCCAGAGATCCGTCTTGGCCAGCTCGGCGATGGTGCCGCCGGTCCACTCGCCGTAGTCGGCCTCGATGACGCCGTCGCAGGTCTGGACGCCGACATCATGATGCTCGGCGATGTGCGCCGCGGTCTGTTGGGTGCGTTCGATCGGGCTCGCGTAGATCGCCGCGACCGGCAGATCGGCCAACCGGCCGGCCGTCGTGCGGGCCTGCTCGTTGCCCAGCTCGGACAGGTCGATTCCGGGAGTGCGCCCCGAGAGCTTCGGGCCGGTCTCGGCCGTGACCGCATGGCGAACCAGGATGAGCGTCGTCGGAGAGGTCACGGCCCGATCGTACCGGCGGGGGTTCGCCGAGGACTCGCGCGGAGAGGTCGGGGTGCCGGGTGCCGGTACATTGCGGTGATGACCGACCAACCCATTGGTCTCCATCGCGGAGGCCCACCCGAGACCGTGCTCCCGTCCGAGCCGAGCGATGTGCTCGCGGCGCTGGCCGCGGCAGTTGCGGATCCGGACCTCGATGCGCGCCGGGCGCAGTTGCAGGCGATCGCCGCGGCCCGGCCCCGGTGCGTCAGCGCGTGGGCCGCGTTGGGCGACACCGCCCGGGACGACATCGAGGCGTACGCGTACTACCGCGTCGGCTACCACCGGGGGCTGGATCAGCTGCGCCAATCAGGGTGGCGGGGATCCGGATACGTCCGGGGTTCCCACCCCGAGAATCGGGGCTTTCTGTCGGCGCTCGACGGCCTGCGGCGCATCGCGGCCGTCATCGGTGAGACCGACGAGGCGGACCGGTGTGCCGAATTCCTCGTCCAGCTCGACCCTTCGCGGTTTTCGGGCACCCAGGACTAATCTCGACGGATCCCACGCAGGCGAGAGGAACGCATGAAGCGCGCGCTCATCACGGGCATCACGGGGCAGGACGGGCGGTATCTCAGCCAGCTCCTGACATCGAAGGGTTACCAAGTGTTCGGCCTCATCGCCGGCCAGGCCAACCCGAAGGCCCAACTGGTCATGGAAGAGAACCCCGGGCTCGATCTCGTCGGTGGCGACCTGCGCGACCTCCCCTCGCTGATCGCGGCGGTGGAACAGGTCCAGCCCGATGAGGTCTACAACCTCGGCGCGATCAGCTTCGTCCAGCTCTCGTTCAAACAGGCCGAACTCACCGCGGAGATCACCGGACTCGGCGTATTGCGCATGCTCGAGGCGATTCGGATCGTCGGCGGCACCGACAAGAACCCGATCCGCTTCTACCAAGCGAGTTCGTCCGAGATGTTCGGGAAGGTACGCGAGACGCCGCAGAAGGAGAGCACCCCGTTCCACCCCCGCTCGCCGTACGGCGTGGCCAAGGTGTTCGGTCACGACATGACCGTCAACTACCGCGAGTCCTACAACCTCCACGCGAGCAGCGGCATCCTGTTCAACCACGAGAGCGAACGCCGCGGCCTCGAGTTCGTGACCCGCAAGATCACCAACTCCCTCGCGCGGATCAAGCTCGGAATCCAGGACACGATCAGTCTCGGCAACCTCGACTCCGCGCGGGACTGGGGTTTTGCCGGCGACTACGTCGAAGCGATGTGGCACATGCTCCAGCAGGACGAGCCCGACGACTACGTGATCGCGACCGGTGAGACCCACACGATCCGCGAGTTCCTCGACGTTGCCTTCCACATCGCGGGATACGAGAGCTGGGAGCCCTACGTCAACCACGACACGCGGTTCGACCGGCCCGCGGAGGTCGACCTGCTCCTCGGCGACGCCTCCAAGGCTCGCGAGAAGCTGGGATGGTCACCGAAAGTCGGCTTCGAGGAACTCGTCGCGCGGATGTACGAATCCGACCTCAAGAACGAGCAGAACATCCTCGACTCCGGCCGGAGGTAACTACCTCCTTTCCCGCTCTTGCGACTGCGTCGCAGGCCGCTCGGGCCCCGGTTCGGGAGCGCGGACTGCGGTGAGCGCGACCGCTCTTCCCTCACCTTCGGTACCGGTTACCGCAGGGTGGTCAGGCGGTCGAGACTCTTCTCGGCCTCGGCCACGATGCTGCGGACGATGTCGCCTGCGGGAATCAGTTCGTGGATCGCACCCACGCCCTGCCCGGCCGGGTAGCACTCGCGGTCCGGGTCGACGCCCGGCGTGTTCTCGTCGGCACCCAGGTGCATCCACCCGCCCGAGGTCGACTTCATGAGCATCTCGGGGAACGGGACCAACTCGTCCGGGTGGGCGTCGAAGTAGCGGGTCGTGTCGTTCGCGACCGCGCGCAACGTCTTCCCGGTGAACGCCCGCGAGATACTCGTGCCGTCCTCGCCGGTACGCAGCAGCGCCTCCTTGTAGCCCGGCGCGGACCGCGCTTCGGGCGTCGCGATGAACCGGGTTCCGACCCACACACCGTCGGCGCCGAGCGCCAACGCCGCGGCCAGACCACGCCCGTCGAAGATTCCACCCGCCGCGACCACCGGCACCCGATCTCCGACCGCATCGACCACTTGGGGAACGAGCGGCATCGTCGCGACCTGGCCGGTATGCCCACCCGCTTCCGTGCCTTGCGCCACGACCATGTCGCAGCCGGCTTCGACGGCGGCGACCGCATGACGCACCTTGCCGCACATCGAAAGCACGAGCACGTTGTGGTCGTGACACAGCGTGATCACGTCTCGCGGCACGCCGAGTCCCGCGGCGAAGACCGATGCACCTTCACGGATCAGCGCCTCGACATCGGTCATGAGTCGATCCGGCATCGCGGTGAGCAGGTCGACCCCGAGCGGCTTGCTCGTGAGCGCCTTCGCGGCGCGGATCTGGTCGACCATCTCCTCGCTCGACATCGTCGATGCGCCGAAGCACCCGAAGCCACCGGCCTCCGAAACCGCCGCCACCAACGGGGCGTACGACACGCCTCCCATACCGGCGAGCATCACCGGGTGCTCGATTCCCAACACATCGGTCAGTCGTGTCCGCATCGTCAACCTTCTCCAAGACTCGGGGACGCCGAGGCTAACGTCGTGGCGTGAGCGAGGAGCCAATGCGATCCGGGTCACCCGTCACGCGCCGAGCGGGGCCCGAGCGGCCCGGCCCGCAGGGCCAAGAGCGGGAGAGCACGTGAACAGTCCGCGGGTCGGTGTGATCATGGGGAGCGACAGTGATCTGCCGGTGATGCAGGCCGCGGTCGACATCCTCGACGAGTTCGGCGTGGCCCGTGAGGTCCGCATCGTGTCGGCCCACCGCACACCCGACGTCATGGTCGACTACGCCCGCAGCGCGGCCGACCGAGGCCTCGAGGTCATCATCGCCGGCGCCGGCGGCGCGGCCCACCTCCCGGGGATGACCGCATCGATGACGACGCTCCCGGTCATCGGCGTGCCGGTTCCGCTCGCCCATCTCGACGGGTTGGATTCGATGCTGTCGATCGTGCAGATGCCCAAGGGCATCCCGGTCGCGACCGTCGCAGTCGGCAACGCCGCGAATGCGGGGCTCCTCGCGGTGCGCATCCTCGCGGTGAGCGATCCGGCGTTGCGGGCCCGAATGGAGAGCTACCAGGCCGACCTGGCAGCAACGGTGCGCGAGAAGGACGCCCGGCTCCAGGAGTAGCCGTCGGTCACCACCGGGCCGAACCCGCTTGACCTGAAGTCGACTTCAACCCGTAGGTTCGTCGGCATGGAGTATCGCCCCTACGCCGAGGTCACCGGTCGCCCCCATGTCGTCGTCGACGGGTCCGCGCAGGCGGGCACCGATCTCGTGCTCTCCCACTGGCCGGGCGCGGCGACGCCGGCGATCCTGCGCGCCGACCTGTCGGCCGAGATCGCGTTCAAGTATCTCGATCATCCCGAGCTTCATGTCGACGCGCCGTACGTCACGAACAACCACTTCGATCAGGACGGTTTGGTCTCGGTGTTCGCGCTCGTCGAACCAGAAGCTGCGCAGGCTCGGCGCGAGCGGCTCGTCGACATCGCGCGGGCCGGCGACTTCAGCACGTTCCGCGACCGTGACGCCGCGCGCGCCGCGCTGACCATGGCCCATCTCGGCAACGTGGCGACGGACGACCCGTACCGCGCGGTGCTCCCACGCCTCGTCGAGGTCGTCGACGACGTCGGCCGTTTTCGGACGGTCTGGGCCGACGAGGACGCGCACATCACCGAGACCGAGCGAGCGATCGAGACCGGCACCATCGGTATCGAGACCCGCCCCGACCTGGATCTCGCGATCGTGACCATCCCCTCCGCGTGGGCGCAGCGCACGGTGCATCAGTTCACCACGACGCGTACCGACGCGGCCCACCCGATGGCCATCAACAACGCCATCGACGAGTACGCGGTGGTCACGATCGCCGCGCGGGCGCCGGAGCTCCAGTACCGATACGAGACGTGGGTCCATCTGACGAGCCGGCGACCCCGACCGCGGGTTGACCTCGCCGATCTCGCGACCCGCCTCACCAGGGAGGACCGGGGCCCGGGTCATTGGACCTTCGACGGAGTGACCAGCCTCAGCCCGGCGCTCCATCTCGTCAGGTCGGCCGAGACTACGATCACCGCGGACCGATTCATCGAACTCGTCACGGACGAACTCTCCGCCGCCGTCGTGACGTGGAGCCCCTACGACGGTTGACGCGCTACTCCGTGGAGATGGCGTCGAGTACGTCGAGACGCGCGGCGCGATGTGCGGGGTACGTCGCGGCCAGGACGCCCGCGAGCGCAGCGAACACGACGGCCCCGAGGAGTTGGGCGATGGGGATCGCGAACTCGGTGATGCCTTCGTCGTGCAATGCCTTGACGATCGCCCACCCGAAGAAGATCCCGACGGTGATCCCGAGCAGGGCACCGAAGACCGCGACGATCACCGACTCCCACCGGACCGACGTCCGCACCTGGCGACGGGTCATCCCCACCGCGCGGAGCAACCCGATCTCGCGCGTGCGCTCGACGATCGAGAGCAGCAGCGTGTTCATGATCCCGATCACGGCGATGACGAGGGCGAGCCCGAGCAACGCCACGATCATCGCCAGGAGCTGGTTCACCTGGCCCTCGAACCGTTCGCGCAGTCCGGTCCGGTCCGTGAGTTCGGTTCCCGGATACTGCTTCACCACTTTTTCGAGCGCAGGCTTCGCGGCCGCGATCGAGGTGCCGTTCGCGACCTTGATGTACACCTGATTGTCGCCCGAGCTGGTGTAGCGCTGGTCGAAGGCAGCGGTGGAGATGAAGTAGTCGCTCAACCCCTCCTTCTGACCGAATCCGTACACCGCGCCGATCCGCATCTTCTGGGTGCCACCGATCGGGAACTGGGTCGCGATCTCCTGGCCGAGCCGCCACTTGTTGTCCTTGAACACGGCACTCGACACCGCAATGTCGTCCGGGCCGAGAGTGGCGAGGTCGCCCCGCCGCGGATTGATGTCGAAGATCGCGTCCATGGTCCTGGGATCCGACGCGGTGAGGAACGCGCTCTTGTCGAGCACCTTGAGCGGTCCGAATCGCAACGCGCCGGCGACGCCGACCTCCGGCAGCTTCTGGAGATCCTCGGCGAGCTTCGGGCTGAACGATCCACCGAATCCCCCGCCCGCGGTCAGCACCACGTAATCGGCGCGGAACGCGCGGTCGATCTGCGCGCTCACCGAGGCCTTGGTCGAACTGGCAAAGATCGCGATGAACCCGACCAGGGCAATCCCGATCATGAGTGCCGCAGCCGTCGATGCCGTCCGCCGCGGGTTCCGGACCGCGTTCTGCTGGGCGAGCGTGCCGGCCATCCCGCGCCACCGCCGGATCGGCGCGCCGAGGAACCGACCCACTGGGCGGGCGATCACCGGGCCGAGCACCGCGACGCCGAGGAACAGCGTGAGCGCTCCGAGCCCGACCATCAGGACCCCGGCGCCGCCGAAGAGACCGACCAGCATCGCGGCGACACCCGCGACCGCGATGACGACACCGACGACGGTACGCCGGCCCAGATCGCGTTGTTCGACGGCGACGTCGCGAATCGCGGCCATGGGGGCGACGCGTGCGGCCCGCCGCGCCGGGAGCAACGAGGACAGCAACGTCACACCGATTCCCACGACCAGCCCGGTGATGATCGTGCCGGGCTTGACGACCAGTGAGGTGGGGGGCAGGTCGAGACCGAAGGACGCCAGCAGGCTCTTGAGCCCCGCGCTGGTTCCGATCCCGGTGCCGATTCCGATCACGGACGCGATGGTGCCGACCCCGAGTGCCTCACCGATCACCGAGGCCCGCACCTGACGACCCGAGGCACCGAGTGCGCGCAACAGGGCGAGCTCGCGGGTCCGTTGGGCCACGACGATGGAGAACGTATTGACGATGATGAACGCGCCGACGAAGAGACTGATGTAGGCGAAGACGAGGAGAGCGATCGTGAAGAAGCTCAGGTTCTTCTCGAGGTCGGTCTGGTTCTCCTTGATGATCTGTTCGCCGGTCAACACCTGATAGGTCCGCGGTAGCTCGCCCCGGATCCGCGTGGCCAGGTCGGCCTGGCTCACGCCGTCGCCGGCCACCGAGATGGCGTCGAACTTGCCGACCGAGTTGTCGAGCACCTGCGCCCGCGGGGTGGTGAAGAGTGCCGCAGTTGCGCCCGCGGGCCGATCCGCACCACCGAAGGTGACGACCCCGACGACAGTGAACTCCGCCTGGGGAATTTCCAGGTTGTTGAACAGCACCGTCACCCGGTCGCCGATGCCGAACCGCTCCTCGTCGGCGGTCCCCTTGTCGATCACGACCTCGTCCGGGCCGCGAGGTTCGTGCGACGAGCGCCCGCGGTACTCGACCAGGGTGAAGGCGTTCAGCTGTGGGGTGGCGGACCAGTTGAACCCGAGGGTTGGCGCTCCTTGCGCGGGATTCCCGACGGGCTTCCCGTCGCGCCCGAGATACTGCGCCCGATCGATCTGGACGTTCCCGTCCGCGCCCTTGACGCCGTCCACGTTTTGGATCTTGGACAGCAACGACTCCGGAACCGGCGCGCGTTGCTCCGGCCCGAAGTCCGACTCCAGCGAACTGCGCGATCGGACGAACGCATCGGTGCCCTTGTACACGCCGCTGAACAAATCGTTGAACGTTTGCTTGACGGTATCGGTGAGCACCAGCGTCCCCACCACGAACGACACCCCGAGTACGACCGCGACCGCGGTGAGGAGAAACCGCAGCTTGTGCGCGACCAAGCCGCGCCAGGTGACCTTCAACATTTCAGGCCCCGAACTGCTTGAGCCGATCCAGGACGCCCTCGGCCGAGGGTTCGAGCATCTCGTCCACGATCTTCCCGTCGGCGAGGAACACCACCCGGTCGGCGTAGCTGGCCGCGCCCGGATCGTGGGTCACCATGACGATGGTCTGGCCGAGGTCGTCGACCGCGGCGCGCATGAAGGTCAGGATCTCGGCGCTCGCTCGAGAGTCGAGGTTCCCCGTCGGTTCGTCGGCGAAGATCAGATCCGGACGAGACACCAGCGCCCGAGCAACCGCCACCCGTTGCTGCTGCCCACCGGAGAGCTCACTCGGGCGGTGAGTGAGCCGATCGCCGATTCGCAACGTCTTGACGATGGAGTCCATCCACGCCGGCTCCGGCTTTCGACCCGCGAGCGCCATCGGCAACGTGATGTTCTCCGCCGCGTTCAAGGTCGGGATCAAGTTGAACGACTGGAAGATGAATCCGATGCGGTCCCGCCGGATCAAGGTGAGTTGCTTCTCACTGCTGCTGCTGATCTCGACATCGCCGATGAAGACCTGGCCGGCCGTGACTCGATCGAGACCGGCCAGACAATG
>JAENVU010000058.1 GCA_016650415.1 Acidimicrobiia bacterium | reverse complement strand
GGCCGGGCCACCCGCGCCCACTCGCGCAGCCGATCCCTCACGCTTCCGCCTGCCGGCGGATCCGGGATCCGCTCCAACGCGCAACTGACCGAGGCCAACCGGAGGTCCTCGCTCGAATCGAAGCACCGGTACAACGCCATCGGCGTGACCCCGAGCCGGTCCGCAACTTTGCGCATCGAAACCCGATCGGCACCGTCTCGGCGCACGACGGCGGCGCCCATCCGTGCCACCTGCATCGGAGCGATCTTGCGGGCTCCGGGCCGAATCTGCATGTCCATGGGTTCCCCGTTCTGCGTATTCGGCTTCACTCTACAGATGTATATCTAACTCGGATTCGCTCGAGCGGACCACCCATGCGTTCTCCACCACGGTGGCGGTGCGGCACAGCAACCGCCTACGGTCCCGCCGCACGCCGACCGGACAAGGAGCACACGATGGGCGCACTCGACGGCAAGGTCGCACTGATCACCGGCGCGGGTTCCGGGATCGGCAAGGCGACCGCGGAACGATTCGCCGCCGAAGGCGCGACGGTCTGTGCAGTCGACTTCGACGACGCCACCGGTCGGGCGGTCGCCGATGCCATCGGCGGAACGTTCGTGCACGCCGACGCCGGCGAGTCGGCCGAGGTCGATGCCGCGTTCGCGGCCTGCGAACGCGAGCTCGGAGGCGTCGACATCGCCTTTCTGAATGCCGGCATCGCCATCGGCGTCGCCGACATGACGACCTTGACCGACGACGTGTACCACCGCATCATGCGCGTGAACGTCGACGGCGTCGTGTGGGGCACTCGTGCCGCAATTCGGGCGATGGAGCGCCGTGGGGGCGGCGCAATCGTCGCGACGAGCTCGCTCGCGGGCCTGATCCCGTTCCCGCTCGACCCGGTGTACGACCTCAGCAAGCACGCGGTTGCCGGGTTCATCCGCAGTGTTGCGCCGCCGCTGACGGCGAAGAACATCACGGCCAACACGGTCAACCCGGGCATGACCGACACCAACATTCTGAACGAGGACACCAAGCAACTCTTTGCCGCCAACGACTTTCCCCTGATGCCGGCCACCCAGATCGCCGACGCGGTCTTCACGATCGTGACGACGGGCCGCACGGGAGAGTGTTGGGTGTGCCAACCCGGCCGGGACGCCGAGCCGTACCGATTCCACGATGTTCCCGGCCCCCGGGCCGCGGGCGCCGTCGGCCGCACGCCACCGGTGGTGATCTGAGGACAGAGGCCGCCACGAGCTCCGACCGCGAAACTCGCTGCGGTTCACCCCACAGCCGAACGGTAACGTTGCTCGATGCCCAAGTCCGAGCCCTCCTCCGTCGTGCCCGAAGTCGTCCCTGACCTCGCGCCCGACGTCGTCCCGGACGAAGCGACCCCCACGGCCGACGGCGATCATCCGGCATCGGCCGAGGTCGCAGTCGAGGAGCCCGACGAGCAAGTGCTGCGGCCGACCAAGCTGATCCGCATCGCCTCGATGGTCCGATCCATGTTGGACGAGGTCCGTCGGGCCCCGCTCGACGACGCCGGACGCCGCGCCCTGCGCGAGATCCACGAGCGTTCGGTCCATGAGTTGGAAGGCATCCTCTCCCCCGAGCTGCGGCAAGAGCTCCGCGAAGTCGCCCTCCCGCTGAGCGAGCCGACCCCGAGCGAGTCCGAGCTTCGGCTGGCCCAAGCCCAGCTCGTGGGCTGGCTCGAAGGTCTGTTCCACGGGATCCAGGCGACGCTCTTCACCCAACAGGCCACGGCGCAGCAACAGTTCGAGGAGATGCGCCGCCGCCACGCACTCGAGATCGGCGCGCCCGACGGTGGTACCGGCGAGCACGCTCCAGGGCAGTACCTCTGATCCGATGACCGCCGCCGACCCCACCCCCGAACACCCGTGGAGCCCCGCATCCTGGCGGACCCGGCCCGTCGCGCAACATCCCGACTGGCCCGAACCCGCGCTCGGCGAGGTGCTCGACGAGCTCCGCGCGGTACCACCGCTGGTCTTCGCCGGTGAGGCTCGGTCGCTGACCGAATCCCTGGCGCTCGCGAGTGAGGGCAAGGCGTTCGTGTTGCAGGCCGGCGATTGTGCCGAGGCGTTCAGCGCGTTCTCCGCCAACGCGATTCGCGACAAGCTCAAAGTGATCCTCCAGATGTCGGTCGTGCTCACCTATGGCGCCGGCGTTCCCACGATCAAGATCGGTCGCATCGCGGGCCAGTTCGCGAAGCCCCGGTCGTCACCGACCGAGTCGATCGACGGCATCGAGCTCCCGAGCTTCCGCGGCGACATGGTGAACGACATCGCGTTCGAGGCCGCCGCCCGGCAGGCGGATCCGAGCCGGCTCCTGCGCGGCTACCACCAGTCGGTCTCCACCCTCAACCTGCTGCGGGCCTTCACGAAGGGGGGCTACGCCGACCTGGCCCAGGTCCACGCCTGGAATCAGGACTTCGTGACCGCGAGCCCCGAAGGCCGACGGTACGAGAGCGTGGCGTCGGAGATCGAGCGGGCATTGCGGTTCATGCGGGCGTGCGGCATCGACCTCGATGCCGAGCTCCAACTCCGCGAGGTCGACTTCTACACGTCGCACGAGGCACTCCTGCTCGATTACGAAGAAGCGCTGACCCGCCAGGACACGCTGACCGACGATTGGTACGACTGTTCGGCGCACCTGCTCTGGATCGGAGACCGCACCCGTCAACTCGACGGTGCGCACGTGGAGTTCCTCGCCGGCGTCGGCAACCCGATCGGCGTGAAACTCGGCCCGTCGAGCCACCCCGACGAGGTCATCGCCCTGTGCAAACGCCTCAATCCGGATTCGCAGCCCGGCCGCCTGATGCTCATCAGCCGGATGGGCAAGGACCTCGTCGCCGACCGGCTCCCACCACTCGTCGAGGCGGTGCGCGACACCGGGCTCCCGGTCGTCTGGGCCTGCGACCCGATGCACGGCAACACCTTCACACACTCCAGCGGCGTCAAGACCCGCCAGTTCGACGACGTCATGAGCGAACTCCGCGGCTTCTTCGAGGTGTGTCGGGCCGCCGACGTCTGGCCGGGCGGGGTCCACGTCGAACTGACCGGCGACAACGTGACCGAATGTCTCGGCGGGACCGCCGAGGTGCTGGGTACCGATCTGGATCAGCGGTACGAAACGATGTGCGATCCCCGTCTCAACGCCCGGCAGTCACTCGACCTGGCCTTCCAGACTGCCGAACTCCTCCGCGGCTGATCGACGGAATCGGCCTGTAGCCTCGGCCTCGTGACCAACACCTTCGAGGACCTCGGCCCGAACTCCGGACTCGTCGACGAGATGTACCGCCAGTACCTGGCGGACCCGTCGTCGGTGTCGCCCGCGTGGCAGGACTTCTTCTCCGACTATTCCGCGACGGGCGCGTCGACCGTCGTCGCGTCCGCACCCGCCAACGGCGCCCGCGCCGTTCCCGCCCCGGTCACGCCGGTTCCCTCGATGCCCATCCGGCAGGAGCCACCGGCCGAGCCCAAGCGAGTCAGCGACACCGCGCCACTCGTGCTCGAAGGCGACGAACCCAAGCCCATCCGCGGCGCGGCCGCCCGCATCGTCGAGAACATGGAGGCCAGCCTCGGGGTCCCGACCGCGACCTCCGTGCGCAACGTTCCGGCGAAGCTGCTCGAGGTCAACCGCCAGATCCTCAACAACCATCTGAGCCGAACCGGTCGCGGCAAGGTCAGCTTCACGCACTTGATCGCCTACGCAGCCGTGCAGGCCGTCCGGCGCGTTCCGGCCATGGCGTCGGGCTACGGGGTGGTCGACGGCGGTCCGGTCGTGGTGCGCCACGACCACATCAACCTCGGCCTCGCGGTCGACGTCGCGAAGTCCGATGGATCCCGCACGTTGCTCGTACCCAACCTGAGAGCCGTCGAGACGCTCGACTTCGCCGGATTCTTCGCCGCGTACGAGGAGATGATCCGCAAGGTCCGCACCGGCAAGATCACTCCCGACGACTTCGCGGGGACGACGGGCACGATCACGAACCCCGGCATGATCGGCACGGTCCACTCCGTCCCCCGATTGATGCCCGGCCAGGGCTTCATCCTCGGGGTCGGGTCGATCGGGTACCCGGCCGAATACGAGGGTGCCGATCCGCACACCGTTGCCCGGCTCGGCATCAGCAAGATCATCACGCTCACCAGCACGTACGACCATCGCGTGATCCAGGGCGCGGAGAGCGGCGAGTTCCTCCGCTCGATTCACGATCTGCTGCTCGGCAAGGACGGGTTCTACGACGAGATCTTCCAGAGCTTCTCGGTGCCGTACGAGCCGGCCCGGTGGAGCACCGACATCAGCCCGCTGGACGACGAGGCCGCCCACAACGAAAAGGTCGTCCACGTCCATCAGCTGGTCAACATGTACCGGGTTCGTGGTCACCTGATCGCCAACCTCGACCCGCTCGGCCGCCGCGAACCCGACACCCACCCCGAACTCGACATCACTCACTACGGCCTGAGCATCTGGGACCTCGACCGTGAGTTCCCGATCGGCAGCCTCGCGGGCGGCACCGCCGACCAGAAGACGATGCCGCTCCGCGACATCCTCGGCGTGCTCCGCGACGCGTATTCGCGCTCGGTCGGTGTCGAGTTCATGCACATGCAGGAACCGGATCAGAAGGAATGGATCCAGGAACACGTCGAGCGCCGCGCGTCGGCGCCCGACCCGGCCGTCCAACACCGCATCCTCGACCGACTGAACGCCGCCGAAGCCTTCGAAGGGTTCCTCCATCGCAAGTACCTCGGCCAGAAGCGGTTCAGCCTGGAAGGGGCCGAGAGTCTGATCCCCATGCTCGACGCCTTGCTGAGCGCCGCCGCCGACGGCGACATGGCCGAAATGGTGCTCGGCACCGCCCACCGCGGTCGGCTCAATGTCCTGGTCAACACCGTCGGTAAGGGCTACGGCCAGATCTTCCGCGAGTTCGAAGGCGCGCTCGACCCCTCCTCGGTCCAGGGCTCCGGCGACGTGAAGTACCACGTCGGGGCGACCGGCACCCACACTGCGCCGTCCGGGAAGCAGATCGGCGTGTCGCTCGCGTCGAACCCCAGCCACCTCGAAGCGGTCGATCCCGTCGTCGAAGGCATGGCCCGCGCGAAAGGCGACCGAATCGACGACAGCGAGCGCTGCCACGTGCTCCCGGTCCTGGTCCACGGCGACGCCGCGTTCGCCGGTCAGGGCGTGGTCGCGGAAACCCTGAACCTCTCCGAGGTTCCCGGGTACGAGGTCGGTGGGACGATCCACATCGTCGTCAACAACCAGCTCGGCTTCACCACCGCCCCGGAACTCGGTCGCTCCGGCGTCTACGCCACCGACATCGCGAAGATGGTGCAGGCACCGATCTTCCACGTGAACGGCGACGACCCCGAAGCCTGCGTGCGCGTGGTGCAACTCGCGTACGAGTTCCGTCAGCGGTTCCACAAAGACGTCGTCGTCGACATGGTCTGTTACCGCCGCTACGGGCACAACGAGGGCGACGAACCCGCGTTCACCCAACCCAAGATGTACCAACTCATCCGCGCCCGCCGCAGTGTGCGCAAGCTCTACACCGAGACGCTCGTGAACCGCGGCGACTTCACCCTCGCCGAGGCCGAAGCGGCCCTCGAGGATTTCCAGGCTCGTCTCAACAACGCCTTCGAAGAGACCCATTCATCGGGACCACCGACGATCCCGGTCAACATCGTCGTCGGCGAGCAGGTCGAGACCGCCGTCGAGACCGGCGTCGACCGGGCAAAGTTGCAGCAGGTCATCGACGCGCTCGTCGGCTGGCCCGACGACTTCGCGATCAACCCCAAGCTGGAGAAGATCCTGCGGGCGCGCGCCACCGACTTCGCCGCCGACCAGATCGACTGGGCGCTCGCGGAATCACTCGCGTTCGGCACGATGGCACTCGAGGGAGTCCCGGTCCGGTTGTCCGGCCAGGACACCCGGCGCGGCACCTTCAGTCAGCGCCACGGGGTCCTCGTCGACTCCGAGACCGAAGCCGAGTTCTGTCCCCTCCGCCACATCGCCGACGACCAGGCGCCGGTGATGCTCTACGACTCGGTGCTCTCCGAATACGCGGCCCTGGGATTCGAGTACGGCTATGCGGTCGCCGACGATCGCGCGTGGGTCGGATGGGAAGCCCAGTTCGGCGACTTCATGAACGGTGCGCAGATCATCATCGACCAGTTCATCGTCGCCGCCGAAGACAAGTGGGGTCAGCAATCGCGGCTGGCACTGCTCCTCCCCCACGGGTTCGAGGGACAGGGGCCGGAACACTCGAGTGCTCGCATCGAACGCTTCCTCGCGCTCTGCGCCGAGAGCAACCTGCGGGTCTGTTACCCGACCACCGCCGCCCAGTACTTCCATCTCCTCCGCCGCCAGATCTACGCACCGGCGCGCAAGCCGTTGGTGTGCTTCACCCCGAAGAAGTACTTGCGTATCCCCGCGACCCGGTCACGCGTCGACGCGCTTTCCTCGGGCTCCTTCCAGGAGATACTCGACGATCCGCGTCTTGCGATCGATCCCGCCAACGTCACTCGTGTGCTTCTGTGCTCGGGCAAGGTCGCGCACGAACTGATGGACCGTCGGGATGAGTTGGGCGCGCCGGTGGCAATCGTGCGGGTCGAACAGCTCTACCCCTGGCCGGAGGACCAGTTGATCGCGCTGGCCGAGAAGTACACCGGATGCAACGAGGTGTACTGGGTGCAGGAGGAACCGGCCAACATGGGGCCGTGGAACTACGTGCACGGCAAGCTGCACCGGATCCTGCGCGATCGGGCCACGCTGCGCCACATCGCCCGTCCGCCTTCGCCCAGCCCGGCCAGCGGGAGTTCGGCAGTGCACGATCGCGAACAGGAGAACCTGCTCCTCGACGCGTTCGCCGACGTCCCCGCGTCCTGATCGTTCAGACGCCGATCACCTGGTCGATCATCGCTTCGAGATACTCACGGGTGACCGGTTGACCGGTGACGAAGACGCGCATGAAGATCGCGCCCGTGATGAGGTCGGAGACGATCCACGGGTCCGCGTCGGCCGAGAGTTCACCCCGGTCGATCCCGCGTTGGATCACGCCGGTAGTGATTTCACGTCGACTGCGCACGAACGCTTCGTGGGCCTCGGCGAGTTCCGGGTTCCGGGTCTTCGCTGCGAGGGTCACCGGGATCGCCTTCCCGACGGTCGACTTCGTGAGCATGGTCAGGAGACCTTGACTGATCGCGAGGAGATCGGACCGCAGGTTGCCCGTGTCCGGTGCGGGCACGATGCCGTCGGGAAGCTGATGGATGGCGGCCATCACCAGGTCGAGCTTGGTGGGATAGCGCCGGTAGATCGTGGTCTTGCTGACCCCGGCGTCGACCGCAACCCGCTCCATCGACAGGCCGTCGTAACCCAGCTCACAGAACAGCCCGATTGCCGACTCGAGGATCGCGACGTCCGCCTCGACGCTCCGAGGCCGACCGGCGGCCGCGGCCGCGACACTCACGGCCTCACTCCCTCCGCCGCGAGGTCGTGGGTCTGTTCGGCAATGCTCGCCTCGCTCGCCCGGGCGGGGAGGAACCGGAGCACGACGATCACACCGATCGCGAGCACGACGGCCCCGACCCGAGTTCCCCACCGGAAGGCCTCGACGAACGCCTGGTTCGCGGTGTCGATCAGCCCGGCGGAGAGCTTTCCGCCGTTCGGATTCGAGCCGGCACTCAACTGCTGGGCCACGCCGTAGGCGCCGCCCAACGAGTTCTTGGCGGCGTCGACTGCGGCGGCCGGCGCGGGAGTCCCGGCGAAGAAATCACCGATCTTGCTCCCGTAGACCGACGACACGACACTGCCGATGATCGCGACGCCGAGGGCGCCACCGACTTGCCGAGTGGTGTCGTTGACCGCGGATCCGACCCCCGCCTTGGCCAGCGGGAGCGAACCCATCACCGAATCCGTCGCCGGGGCCATGACCAGTCCCATCCCCGCGGCCAGGATCACGAACCGCCAGACGAGGTCGCCGTAGGTCGAGTTCACGGTGAGTCCGCCGAAGACGATGAGCGCCACCCCGGCCAGACCGAGACCCATCGCAATCGTGTTCTTGGAACCGAACCGCTCGACCACCCGCGAGCTCAGCGGAGCGACGACCATCATCGTCCCGGCATAGGGCAGCATCCGGATACCGGATTCGAGCGGCGAGTAGCCCAAGGTGAACTGCAGGTACTGGGTCAGCAGGAAGATCGATCCGAACATCGCGAAGAACGTGAGCGTGATCGCGGCGTTCGCCGCACTGAAACGCGGGTTCTTGAAGAAGCCGACGTCGAGCATCGGGTGATCGGACCGCCGTTCCCACCAGACGAATGCGCCCAGGGCGATCAATCCACCGGCGAAGACCGCCAGCGTCCGCGGCGCGGTCCAGCCGATGTCGGGTGCCTCGATCAGGGCGTACACGATCGCGACGAGCGACACGATCGACAGTGCGGCACCGAGCGGGTCCAGCTTGGGCGCGCTCGGGTCCTTGCTCGTCGGGATGAGCACGAACCCGGCCGCGACGCCGAGCGCGACGATCGGCAAGTTCACCAGGAAGATCGAACCCCAGTAGAAGTGTTCGAGCAGGAACCCGCCGGTCAGTGGGCCGAGCGCGACGCCGATCCCGGCGGTTCCGGCCCAGACGCCGATCGCGCGACCGCGCTCGTGCGGTGGGAAGACGTTGGTGATGATCGAGAGCGTCGCCGGCATGATCAGCGCGCCACCGATGCCCATGAACCCGCGGGTGAGAATCAGTTGATTCGCCGTCGTCGCGAACGCCGACGCGAGCGAACCGAGGCCGAAGAGCAGGTACCCCATCTGCAGCGCACCCCGGCGGCCGTAGCGATCCCCCATCGCGCCCATCGTGAGCAAGAGGCCGGCGAACACCAACGTGTAGCTGTCGACCATCCACTGGACCTGGCTATTGGTCGCGTGGAGGTCGCGGATCAGCGTCGGGATGGCAACGTTGAGAATCGAGTTGTCGAGCACGATGATCAGCAAGCTGACGCACAGCACGACGAGAATCGCCCACCGGCGACGGTAGGC
>JAENVU010000057.1 GCA_016650415.1 Acidimicrobiia bacterium | reverse complement strand
GCTCTACACGTGGACGTTGACGCCCGCGCAACGCGACGCGGCCATGACCGCCGGCGCCCGCGGCATCATCGCCAAGTCGACACCGCCGGATCAGCTCGCCGATGCACTGCTCGAGATTGCCGCCGGCGGCGAGTTCGTCAGTACCGAGTTCGGCGTCGACCAGGGCCCGCCGTGGCCCGGCCGCGATTTCGGCCTGACGTTGCGGGAAAGCGAGGTCGCAGCGCTGCTCTCCGACGGCCTGGGCAACAAGGAAATCGCGATCGCGCTGTGGATCAGCCAGAACACCGTCAAGACCCACCTCAAGGCCATCTTCCAGAAGACCGCCGTCACCTCGAGGGCCCAAGCGATGGTGCGAATCGCCAGCGGTCCCGAGTTCGCCCGTCGAGGATCGCCTGAAAGCGCGTCAAACTGACGCCCGGCGACCTTGCCGAGGGACCTTCTGTCGCGAATTCACCCGAAAGAGTGGCGACATCGCGTCGCGATACGAGGAAGCTCAAAGCGAGAGATGCGACTCGAAGCGGGCGCTCTCAACGGCGAGTGCAGCGCGTGGTTGACCTCTGCCTTCGATCCGGTGGGTGGAGTGCAAAAACCCCGCGCGGCTCGTCCGTCGAGACGAAGGATTGCAACGGTGGCGAAAGCGCGGGTCCAGCAGGACGGAGACCATCGCACATCACCCCCGACAAGAGCGACGTACACAACCTCCGCCGTGCCGCTCGGCTCGGTGTCGTCATTGAATACGGGGGATCGGGTAAGTGCCCCGAAGTCCACCCCTATCCGGGGGACGAGGCCTATCTTGAACAAGGCGAAAGGCAGGTACGATGGCCACGGCGGACGGCACTCCGATGCGTGACGAGGTGCGACGGATTCTCGGAGCGGCGGCCGATGTCCTCTTCAGTGACGGCGTTACCGAGCCCTTCCTCGACCGATGGGCGGAGGAGACAGCGTTCATACTGTCGGCCACCGAATCCCCACCTCGGTCAGGTTCGTCTTCTTATTCAAACCCAAGTCGACAAGCCGCGGGACGCGTCCCATGAGGGCACCTCGGGGATACGCGGGTAACGATCCCGTCGACCTACCCGAGCTGTTCCAGCACGGCGCGGGCATCACGCTCGATGTAGCCGTAGCCGAGTGCGGTCGCGGCCGCGAGCGCCCGCTCGGCCAGGTTCGTCTTCTTCTTCAAACCCCGCGCGGGATTCGACGACCTGGCAGTCGTGTTTGCTCGATCCTGTCGTCTCCGAGCTTCAGGTGACGACGGTCGAGCCGAGGGCGGTAACTGACCGGTGCATTTCCTTGCGGAGCGCTGGTCGACGGATCCGGATGAGAACGTGCTTCCGCCAGAAGCTGAGCGGGTGGAGGTCGACGGTGACCGTGACTCGTGAACCGTCTCCGTCTGGCTCGACGTGCCATTCCCAATCGGCGTACGACGGGTTGCCGTCATCGGACTGCGAACGGTAGGCGAATCGTCCCGCGGCCGTGTCGAGAGCGATGAGCTGGGATTTGCTGATCCAGGACTGTCCGAGTGCGTGAACGCGGACTCTCCACATCGTCCCCGGTTCGAGGCGTTCGGGTGTTTCGATGACCTCGGTGATCGCGGGATTCCACTCGGGCAATCTCGCGACTGATGTCACGACGCGGAACACCGCCTCCGGGGAGGCGTCGACGTGGGCGTTGGCTGATTCGTGCAGACCCATAGTTTCTCTCCCGTTCCGGATCCCGGTGATGAGGTCCCGACGCTCACACTTCGGCGATTGCTCCCGCCCGCTGGGCGTGGGGGTGGGTTTCGTACATGCGGAGCGCGACGACGATGCCCGAGAGCGCGGTGATCGCCGCCACAGTCCAGATCGCGGTCTCGATTCCGAACGCGTCCGCGATGATCCCGGCGAGGATCGCGCCGACTGCGAAGCCTCCGTCGCGCCAGAGTCGGTAGATCCCGACGGATGACGCGCGCCAGCTCGGGTGGGCGACGTCACCGATGGCGGCGAGGAGTGTCGGGTAGACCATCGCGGTGCCCGCGCCGAGCAGTACGGCGCCGCCGGCCCACGCCCAGAAGCCGGTGGTCGCGGCGATGAGACCAATGGCGGTTGCTTGGGTGAGCATCCCGCCGACGATCAGCGATTTGCGGCCGATCCGGTCGGAGAGTGCACCGGTGGCAAGCTGGCCGAGTCCCCAGACCGCGGGGTAGAGCGCGGCGAGGACGCCGATGCGGCCGATCGAGAGCCCAGCGGCGGCGAAGTAGAGGGGGAAGATGCCCCAGGCGAGGCCGTCGTTGAGGTTGTTGACCATGCCCGCCTGACTGCACGACGACAGCGCGGGCTCGGTGAAGCTCGTGAGCGCGAAGACCTCCCGGGTGGAGAGCCCGCCGTGCAGCGCCGCGTTGGATGTCGTATGCGTGGAGGCCTCGTGGCGGACGTGGTCGCGTGTTTCGCGCACGAACAGCGTGGACAGGCCGAGACCGAGGCCGGCGTACGCGACGCCAAGGAAGAACGGTTCCGGGCGGAGTCCGTAGCGAGCGGCGATGAACCCGGTCGCAAGCGCGGTGACTGCGACCGCGCCGTAGCCGGCAGCTTCGTTGAGTCCCATGGCGAAGCCGCGTCGCTCGGGGCCAACGAGATCGATCTTCATGATGACGGTCGTCGACCAGGTGAGGCCTTGGTTCACGCCGAGCAGCACATTGGCGAAGATGATCCATCCCCACGTGGGTGCCCACATCAGCAGGAACGGGATCGGGAGTGCGACGAGCCAGCCGGCGACCAGGACCGGTTTGCGGCCGTGACGGTCCGAGAGGGTGCCGGCGAAGAAGTTGGTCGCGGCTTTTGTCGCGCCGAAGGCGAGGATGAAGGTCAGGGCGGCGGTGTAGGCAGTCAGCCCGAATACGCGATCGGCGAGGAGTGGGAGCACGGTGCGTTCCTGGCCGATCAT
>JAENVU010000056.1 GCA_016650415.1 Acidimicrobiia bacterium | reverse complement strand
CTTCAACCATTTCCCGGCGGGTGAGATGTGATCGGTCGTGCACTTGCCCTGGGCCTTCATCAGCACCCGCAGCCCGGTGAAGTCCTGACCGTCCCACGGCGCGAACGGGGTGAGCAGTTCCAAGCGGTCGCTGCCGGGGGCAACCACGATCTCGACGCTCGCGGGATCCGCCGAGGGGGCGACGAAGCCCGACTCGCCCGGGTCGAAACCACGCGCCGGCAACTCGTCGGCACTCGGCGCGACGAGTTGCACGCTCGTACCGGTGTCGCTCGTGACCGGCTCCGTGACGAAGTCGATGTCGAGCCGGCCGGTCAGCGCCATCGCCGTCACGGTCTCCGGCGAGCCGATGAACGACAACGTCGACGGGTTGCCGTCGTTGCGGGCCGGGAAGTTCCGGTTGAACGAGGAGACGATCGTGTTGGTCTCACCCATGGCGATGTCGTCCCGCTGCCATTGACCGATGCACGGGCCGCACGCGTTGGCGAGCACCGTCGCACCGATGGCTTCGAGATCGGCGAGGAGCCCGTCCCGCTCGATGGTGGCCCGCACCTGCTCGGATCCCGGGGTGATGAGGAGCGGCGTCTTTACCCGCAACCCCGCCGCCGACGCCTGCCGGGCGATGTTCGCGGCGCGACCGATGTCTTCGTAGGACGAGTTCGTGCAGCTCCCGACCAGCGCGGCCGAGATCTCGGCCGGGTACCCCTCGGCTTCCACCGCGGCCCGGACCTCGGAGATCGGTCGATCGAGGTCGGGAGTGTGCGGTCCGACGAGGTGCGGTTCCAGGGCCGAGAGGTCGATCTCGATGACCCGGTCGTAGAACTGCTCGGGATTGGCGTCGACCTCGGGGTCGTTGCGCAGTTGGCCGGCGTACTCGTCGGCCAACTCGGCGAGGGCCGAACGACCGGTCGCCTCGAAATAGCGCGCCATCGCCCGGTCGTAATGGAAGAGCGAGCACGTCGCGCCGATCTCGGCACCCATGTTGCAGATCGTCGCCTTGCCCGTGGCCGAGATCGACTCGGTGCCGGGGCCGAAGTACTCGACGATCGCGCCGGTCCCACCCTTCACGGTGAGGATGCCGGCGACCTTCAAGATCACGTCCTTCGGTGACGCCCACCCGGACAGCTCGCCGATCAGTTTCACGCCGATCAGCTTCGGCACCCGGGTGTTGAACGGCCAGCCCGCCATCACGTCGACCGCGTCGGCCCCACCGACTCCGATCGCGATCATGCCGAGCCCGCCCGCGTTGGGCGTGTGGCTGTCGGTGCCGATCATCATGCCGCCGGGGAAGGCGTAGTTCTCGAGCACGACCTGGTGGATGATCCCCGAGCCGGGCTTCCAGAACCCGATGCCGTACTTCGCGCTCACCGTCCGCAGGAACTCGTACACCTCGGAGTTCACGTCGATTGCGGTCTTCATGTCGGCGTCGGCACCGACGCGCGCCTGGATGAGGTGGTCACAGTGCACGGTGGTCGGGACGGCCACCGTCGGCAGTTTCGCCAGCGTGAACTGCAGCAGCGCCATCTGGGCCGTCGCGTCCTGCATCGCGACTCGATCCGGCCGGTAGTCGCCGTAGTCGACCGCGCGGTCGAGACCGATCGTCTCGGGGTCGTCGGCGTGGGCGATCAAGACCTTCTCCGCGAACGTCAGCGCCCGGCCGAGCCGTCGGCGCGCGATATCGGTGCGCTCGGGGTAGCGCTCGTACGCGGCACGGACCAGTTCGACGGGGGTCGTGGGGACGACGGTTTCAGCCATGGGGAACTCCAGACGGATGAGGGGCAGGGAACTCGACTTCGAGGGCGGTCGATTGAGCGGGATACCGGTGCTCGGATGCCATGACCGCGTCGCCATGGCGATCGTAGGTGATGCGTCGGCACGCCAAGAGGGGCTCACCGGTCGCGATGTTCAGGCGCGTTGCTTGCTGCCGATCGGCCGTGGTCGCGGTAATGGTCTGCACGACCCGGCCCGCCTCGACGCCGTGCAACGGGAGCAGTTCGTAGAACGTGGCGGCCTCGACATCGGCGCGGCTCACGTGGACACCGAGGCTCGCGGGGAGCCAGACCGTGACGAGCGCGAACGGCTCGCCGTCGGCCAGGTTGAGGCGCACGACGCGGAGGACCTCGGCATCGGCCCCGAGCCCGAGCAGCTTGGCGGTCTCGGGAGTCGCCGGCTCGAACGTGAACTCCAACACCCGCCGTTCAGGGAGGGCACCCGCCGCTTCGAGGGCGGATTCGATCGTGGTCACCCGCCCGAGCGGTTGCCGAACCGGATCCGTGGCCACGAACCAGCCCGCGCCCCGGCGACTGATGACCAGCCCTTCATCCCGCAGGACTTCGAGGGCCCGGCGCACGGTCACCCGGGAGACATGGTGGTGCTCACCCAACTCCGCCTCACTCGGCAACGGACCGACGCGACCGGATGCGATCTCGCTCCGCAGGTCTTCGGCCACGTCCAGGTATCGCATAGCTTGTATTGTAGTTGTATCTTTAGAAAGAAGTCAACTCTGCGAGTAGCGCTGTTCGCGGAAGGGGTCGCCGTAGTCGTGATAGCCGTTTCGCTCCCAGAATCCCGGCTGATCGTGGTCCAGCAGTTCGATCGAACGGAGCCACTTCGCCGACTTCCAGAAGTACAGATGCGGCACGACCAGCCGGACCGGGCCACCGTGCACCGCCTCGATCGGTGCGCCGGCGAACTCGTAGGCCACCAGGGCATCGTCGCCCAGGACATCGGCGAGCGGCAGGTTGGTCGTATAGCCGTGCTCGGCCGTCTCGAGGATGTGGGTCGCGGTCGGCCCCGCTCCCCCGCAACGCTCCAGGAGGTCCCGAACCCGCACGCCCCGCCACCGGGTGTCGAACTTCGACCACTTCGTCACACAGTGAATGTCGGTCACGATCTCGGTGGCCGGCAGTGCGAGCAATTCCGGCCACGAGAAGGTGGTCGGGGTACCGATCAGGCCGGTGATCGTGAGCGACCAGTCCGAGAAGTCCGGTGCGTAGGTCGGCACATCGCCCACGTGGAGCACCGGGAAGCGGTCGGTGGAGTACTGCCCCGGGGGCAGCCGGGAAGGGTCGATCCCCCGCTCGGCCAGTGATGCCCGGTTCCGTTCGAAGAATCCCATGCGCCCCCTAGTCTCCCCAGCCCCCGATCCGTTGCACGGCACCGGGCCTACAGGCCGTCCGATTTCAGCCGATATTTCGAGGATGGAGTCCGACGCGCGGGAGACCGCAGGGACCACGATCTGTCTGATCGTGCGCTACGTCCGCGCCCATGCGGGCGAGGACGGCGTCGCGCGTCTGCTCGAACTGGCCGGTGAAACCCGCCCCGTCGCCGAACTCGAGGACGAACATCGTTGGACCACCTACGAGCAGAAGATCGCGTTGTTCGACGCCGCGTGCGTCGTGCTCGACGACCCGGATGCGGTACTCCACATCGGTGAGCACGCCCTCGACCACCGGGTCGGGCCCGGGATCCGGGTCTTGCTGCGCGCACTCGGATCACCGCGCACCGTCATCGCGAACGTCGCCAAGGCGTGCCCGAAGTTCTCGACCGTTGCCACCATGCACGCGGAGATCGTCGACCGCCACCACGCGCTCGTGACGTACCAGCTCGACGCCGACAAGGTCCCCCACCGCAGCGACTGCCAACTGAACATCGGGCTGATGCGAACGATCGGGCCGATCTTCGGCCTCGACCCCCTCGGGGTCACGCACCTGGAGTGTCAGGTCGAGGGTGCGCCGGCCTGCCGATACGAAGTCTCCTGGCCGAAGCGCCGACACCTCCTCCGCCGCCGCTCCCAGACCCGCGCGCTCGAGAACCAGGTCGACGCGCTCTCCGATCAACTCCGGCTGCTGCAGTCCACGACCGCGGACCTCGTCTCATCCGATGACGTGGACCAAGTGCTCCAACGCATCGTGTCCCGCGCCGGACGCGCCGTGAGTGCGACCGGATATCTCCTCGCGCTCACCGACCAATCCGTGCTGGCCCGACCGGTGTACACCGACGGGATTCCGGAGGCGGATCACGACCGCGTGGCGGCCGAGGTCATCGCGGCTCCGATCGGCCGGGACCGCCATCGGCTCGTGATCGAGGTCGTCTCGAGCCAACGGGTCTACGGGCGTCTCGCCGCGTTCTCGCGCGGCGAAACGTTCTTCGACTACGAGGAGCACATTCTCACCGCCTACGCCCGCAGTGCGGCGGCCGCCCTCGATGTCGCCATTGCCCTCGACCAGGCGCAGCGACGAGGTGAGGCCACCGCCGCGTTGCTGGGGTTGGCGCGCTCGTTGGCCGAACCGATCAGCCCTGCCCGGGTTGCCCGCATCACCGCCAGCGCAATTCCCGAAATCGTCCGGGTCGACGCCGCGGCCGTCCTGCTGTGGGATCCCGACACGGAATCGCTCAGGGTCACCGGACGCACGGGTTGGTCCAGGGAGGTGGGAGCGGCGATCGACCATCTCGCCTTCCGCGCCGATGAAGCGCCCGCCCTCCACCAGATGCTGGAAGCGCCGTCGACCCGGATCTTGCGCGGGACGGGCACCGGACCGATCGCCGAGCTCGTGCGCCGCCTCGGGCTCCCCGCCCTCGTCGTCGCCCCGATCCACGCCCGGCGCGGCGGCTTCCTCGGCGTGGCCGTTGCCTCGATCGCGGAGGCGAACCTCCGCCGCGCCGACGAGATCGCGGAGCGCATGGCCGCGGTCGCCGATCAAGCGGCAACCGCGATCCAGAACTCCCTGCTCCACGAGCAGCTCCAGTACCAGGCCGTCCATGACCCCCTGACCGGCCTCGCGAACCGCGCCCTCGCGAACGACGAACTCGACAAGGCAACTGCCCGCGCCGAACGGGACCACCATCCCCTGAGTGTGTTGTTCGTCGACCTCGACGATTTCAAATCGATCAACGACCAGTTCGGCCATGGAGCGGGCGACTACGCGTTGAAGGTCGTCGCGGCTCGGCTCGTGGACGCGGCGCGTCGCGGCGACTCCATCGCTCGGCTGGGGGGCGACGAGTTCGTCATGATCCTCCCCGATGCCACCGCCGAGGATGCCGAGGTGATCGCCGCACGCGTCCGCACTGCAACCGCGGCACCCATCGGGCTCGGCGCCGTCGACATTCAGATTCACGCGAGTGTGGGACTCGCCGCCACGCCCGAAGACGGCACCGATCCCCACACGCTGTTACGCGCGGCGGATGTCGCGATGTACCGGGCCAAGTCGGCCGCGCGGCTGACGCTCGAGGTGACTCCCAGCTAGCCCGCGGCTAGCGGTCGACTTCCTCGACCACGACCGACTCCATGACGTCGCCAACTTCGATGGTCAGTGCAACATCCATACCGTCGGTGACGTAGCCGAAGAGGTTGTAGTCCTTGGTGAGCTTCCGGGTGCAGTCGTCGATCGTGATGAAGAACTGGGAGCCGTTGGAGTTCGGACCCGCGTTGGCCATCGCGACCGCGCCGAGCGTGTACTCACCCTCCACCGGCTCGTCCCGAAATTGGTACCCGGGACCGCCCCGACCGCTGCCCTCGGGACAACCACCCTGGATCACGAACTCCGGCACCACGCGGTGGAACGTCAACCCGTCGTAGTAGCCCTGACGTGCCAGTCCGACGAAGTTGTTCACCGTGTTGGCAGCAAGCTGAGGATCGAGATCCATCACGATGGTTCCGCGGTTGGTCGTCACCGTCGTGCGGTAGAGCTTGGCACCGTCGATCTGGTATTCGGGGGCTTCAGGCACAGTGGGGGTTTCCTCTCAGCGCGTGGTTGATGTCGTGCTCGTGGTCGTTGACGTTCCGGATTCCACGGCTTGGGCGAGCAGCGTCCTGACCTGATCGGCCAGCGGGGAATCCGGCGCGAGGACAAGGTATCGCCGGAACTCGGTGATCGCCGCCTCCGGGTCCTGCTTGTCCCGCAACAGCGTGATCCCCTTGAATGCGTGCGCGTCGGGATATTCCCCGTCCACCTCGATCGCCTTGTCGAGGAGTTGGATCCCCTGGTCCGGGAATCCCTGGAGCCGGATCAGCCAGCCGCTGTAGGTGAACGGCTCCGGATTCCCGGGATCGAGTTGCGCGGCCCGGCTGAACTCGGTGACCGCGCCCGTGAAGTCGCGCTTCGCCATCAGGGCCCTCGCCAGGTCCAGCCGGGCCGACGGATCCGCAGGCGCGGCCTGCACATCGGCCCGCAGTTGCTTGAGCGACGGGCCGGACGCGGTACTGCTGCGTTGGGTCCCCGTGATGGTCTCGCCGGGAAGTCGGACGCCGAGCCCGAAGGCCAGCGCGACCGATGCCAGGACGACGAAGGCGGCGACCGACAACCCGATGACGACCCGGCGGACGGTACTGGACTGCGCCGGCGCGGCGGCCGGTGAGTCGGAGACGTTCTGGCCGTCGAGGAGTCGGGTCGCGCGAGCCGCCCGGGCGACGTAGTCGCCGCGCAGCCGTTCGTAGGTCGCATCGTCGACGTTGCCGTCGGCGTGTTCGGCATCGAGATCGTCGAGCGAGCGGAGCAGAAACGCTCGTTCCTCCTCGATCTGCTCGCGATCGACGGGCTCAGTCATCGTCGACCGGGGTTCGCAACTCCGCGA
This sequence comes from Acidimicrobiia bacterium, assembly GCA_016650415.1. Taxonomy (GTDB): domain Bacteria; phylum Actinomycetota; class Acidimicrobiia; order IMCC26256; family JAENVU01; genus JAENVU01. The sequence continues at coordinate 16,516 of JAENVU010000056.1, read as the reverse complement.
CCAGGGCGTCGTCGGCGTCGGTCGCAACCAGGCGAGGCTGGCGACTCCAACGGCGCAGCGCGACGAACACCCCCACGCCACCGAGCAGGACGACGGCGATCGGCAACGCCCAGACGAGGAGACCGATGCCGTTGCTGGCCGGGCGGAGCAGGACGTTCTCGCCGAAGGACTCGACGTAGGCGGCGCGGATCTGCTCATCGGACTCGCCGCGGTCGAGTCGGATGCCGATGTCGCGACGCTGCTCGGCCGCCGAGGCCGTCGCACTCTCCGCGACCGAGAGACCCTCGCAGTCCACACACCGGAACTCCAAGGCCAAGCGGCGCACATGCTCCGAACGCGATTCCGCGGCCGACGGCCACGCGATGCCCACCACGATGCCGATCACGATGATGCCGAGCCCGAGCCACGCGAGCCGCCGCGCCGAAGTCGTCATGCGTTCTGCTGTCCCGCCTGCACCATCTGGTCCATCGTGCCCGGCGTCAGCGGCCCGAGCACCGAGCCCACGATCCGACCTCTCGGGCTGATGACGAAGCTCTCGGGCTGGCCCCGGGTGGCATAGGCGAGGGTCGCCGACTTCGCGCCCTGATCGTTCGCGACCGCCCACTCCATCTGATCGGCACGCGCCGCGTCGCGGATCGCGCGACTCGAGTCGTCGCGCGGGATGCCGAGCATCACCACCGAATCATCGGTGCGGTGCTCGCGGTACCACTGCTGGAGGACGGGGAGTTCCTCCCGGCACGGCCGGCACCACGAGTTCCAGAAGTTGACGATGACGGTCTTGCCCGCGAGGTCGGCGAGGCGCACCTTCGTGCCGTCGAACCGGGCCAACGAAAAGTCCGGCGCCGACTTCCCGAGGAGTCGGCTGGTATTGAGATCCGCACGCGGGTCGGTGCCCACGTTCACCGCGAGGATCACGGCGAAGATCGCGACCACCGCGCCGACGGCGAGTGCGACCCAGCGCAACGGGTGTTTCACGACCGCTCCGACCCGACGAGTTCCCCGGACGCGGGCCCATCGGACGCGAGCCCACCGGGCGCGGGAGGCACGACCCGGCGGCGGCGAACGTGGGGAGCCAGTGCGATGACCGTCCCCAGTGCCATCAAGCCGCCGCCGATCCAGATCCAGACCGTCATCGACTGCACCTGGATTCCGACCGTGACTCGACCCCGACCGCTGCGCGAGGAGACCAGCGTCAAGTACAGATCCTCGAAGACCCCCGTCCGCACCGACGGAGTCCCGATCCCCTGGTTGGCGTTGCGGTACGAGGAGATCGCCGGCGCATAGGTCCCGAGCCGCTCGCCATCGCGGACGATCGCGAGATCGACCGAGACCGAGCTCTTCTGCGCGGTCGCGTCCGTACGCATCCGCTCGTAGGTGACGGTGTAGCCGCCAACCGTCGCCGACTGACCCTGGGTCAGGCGCACTTCGCGCTTGATCCCGAACGAACCGGACGCCGCGAGCGCGACCGCGATCGCGACGACGCCGGTGTGGACGACGAGCCCGCCGTACCGACGCGGGTTCCCGGCGACCGTTCGGCTCAGCGCACGACCCCAACCGGTGGCATCGGCCCGCCGCCGGGCGCGCACCGCCACGAACGTGACCCGAGTGATCGCGGCGACGGCGAAGGCCGCGAGGCCGAAGCCAACCACGGTCGACCAGTCGCGGGTCCAGACGATCAAGGTGAACACCATCGTCGTCGCGCCGACGTAGGCCGGGACGAGCAGCCGGTTCTGAAGCACCTCACCGCTCGTCGCGCGCCATGGCAGCGCAGGCGCGAGCGCCATCAAGAACAGGAGCAGCAAACCGAGGGGCGCGGTCATCCGATCGAAATACGGCGCGCCGACCGACAACGTGCTGCCGCGAATGGCTTCGGCCAGGAGCGGGAAGACCGTGCCCAGCAGCACGACGAACGCGAGCCCGGCGAAGAGCAGGTTGTTGGCGAGGAACGCCGCTTCGCGCGACACCGGCGAGTCGATCCGCCCGGGCGCGTGCAATGTGTCGGCGCGCCAGGCGATCAGACCGATCCCCGTGGCCATGACGATGAACAAGAACGAGAGCAGCCAGGGACCGATGCTCGACTGCGAGAAGGCGTGCACCGAGGTGATGATCCCGGAGCGCGTGAGGAACGTGCCCAGGATCGTCAGCGCGAACGTCGCGATCACCAGCGAGAGGTTCCAGACGCGGAGCATGCCGCGGCGTTCCTGCACCATGACCGAGTGGATGAACGCGGTACCGGTGATCCACGGCAGCAGCGACGCGTTCTCGACCGGATCCCAGCCCCAGTAGCCACCCCAGCCGAGCACTTCGTAACTCCACCACGCTCCGAGGATGATGCCGACCGTGAGGAACCCCCACGCCACGAGCGTGGTTCGGCGAGTGTCGGCCAGCCAGCCCTCACCGAAGCGACCCGTGATGAGCGCAGCCATCGCGAACGAGAACGGGATGGTGAAGCCGACGTAGCCGAGGTAGAGCATCGGCGGGTGGAACGCCATCAACGGGTGGTTCTGCAACAGCGGGTTCGGCCCGCGGCCGTCGAGCGGCGCGATCCCCTGAACGACGGTGAACGGGTTCGCGGCCACCGCCATGAACAGGAAGAAGAACAGCGCGACGGTGAGTCCGACGATCAGCGCCCAGCCGACCATGGGATCGGTCAGGCGGCGGCGAAAGCGATGGGCCGTGAACGCCAGGTACCCCGCGAGGATCACGGCCCAGAGCAGGATCGAACCTTCCAACGCGGCCCAGAGGCCGGTGATGGTGAAAAGGGTGGGCGTGGACCGGGCGTTGTTCTCGGCGACGTACTTGATCGAGAAATCGTGGGTGAGCAGCGCCCACTCCATCGCGGCGACCGCGACGAGCGCGCCGGCGAGGACCACGAAGATGCACGCCCGCCCGGCCCGCAGTGCGCCGGCATCGTGGCGGAGCACTCCCCGCACCAGCAACACGATTCCGACCGCGGATGCGCCGAGACCGATCGCGATTCCCAGAATCCCCAGGGTTGCCCTCACGCAGACGTCGCCTTCGGCGCCCGCTTCGTGTCGACCTTCGGTGGGCTGTACTTCGCGCCGTGCCGGATGAGGATCCGGTCGGAATCGAACACCAGACCGCGACCCCATCGGCCCTCGCACAGGACCGGCACCTTCGCCTTGAACAGGTCCGGACGGTCACCGCTGTGCACCACCTTGACCGTGCGCTTGCCGTCGGTCACCTCGAAGTTGAGCGTGTTGTCGGTGCGGTGGATCGATCCGGGCACCACGGCGCCGGCCAGCTTGAACGGTGTCCGACCTTGCTGGTCGCGGTCGTGCACCGCCTCGGAGACCGTGCGGAAGAACACGATGTTCTCGGAGAGCACGAACACCAACACGATGGCGATCGCCGCCGTCATGAGGACGACGATCCCCGCGACGACATACCGCGGCCGACGAGCCGGTGCCGGACTCACTCGGACGGCTCCGAATCCGACTCTCGGCGTTCGTGTTCGGCGGCGCGGATCTTGCGGGCCAACCGGAAGGAATAGACGCCCAACACGATGGCCGCCAGGCTCCAGCCGGCGGTCACATAGCCCGGATCAGACATGGGCGCTCCTGGCTCGGGTGCGGTCGAGGATCGCCTGCTCCAGCTCGACATCGGCCTGGTCGGCCTCCAGGACCGCGAGGCGGTACCGCCGATCGAGCAGATAGACGTACATCAGGGTGAAGGCCAACGTTCCCAGCCAGAGGGTCAACCCCATCACGCCGTGGATCTGGGGGTTCAGCTCCGGGTTGAACACGGTCGCCTTCTGGTGGAGGGTCCGCCACCACTCGACCGAGAAGTGCACGATCGGCACGTCGGCGAACGCGAAGAGCGCGGCGATCGCGTTGCGCTTCGCGGCTCCGACCGGATCCGCGGCCGGAACCCGCCGCAGTGCGCAATAGCCCAGGAAGAGGAAGAACAGCAGTGCGGTGCTCACGAGGCGCGCGTCCCATGCCCACCACACGCCCCAGACCGGTCGTCCCCAGATCGATCCGAGCGCCAGGGCCAGGCCCGTGAACATCACGCCGAGTTCCGCCGATGCGCCGGCGAGGCGATCCCACACCTGCGCCCGGGTCCGGGGGATGAGGAAGAGCGCCGAAGCCGCCGCAGTCACGAAGAACGCCAGGTAGGCGAGCCAGGCGGCCGGGACGTGGAGATACATCACCCGCTGCGCGTCGCCCTGCACGGCGTCGGTCGGAGCACCCCAGAGCCCGAAGAGCGCGAGCGCAACCAGTGAGACCAGGGTCAACCACCCGATCACCCGGCGCACGACGGGCGCCAACAACTGATCGCGGTCCGGCGCCATCGCCGCGGTCACGCCCCGTCCCGATGGGGTCGGTGTGGTCGTTGTCATGTCGCCTCCTCCCACAGGGCATCAAAGGCCAGCACGCCGATGGCCGAGTACAGGACCGCAAAGACGCTCAGCATCCCGACCCAGGGCCAGGCATCACCGGGAACCCCGGCCAAACCATCCTCGAATGCTCTCGTCGCCCCCAGCATGACCGGGGCCAGGACGGGAAGCAGCAACAGAGGCAACAGCGTCTCGCGGAGCCGGAGCCCGGCCGCCAGAACGCCGTAGAGGGTACCGGTGGCGGCCAGCCCGATGGTCGCGGCGGCCGCCGTCAGCAGGATTACCCCGAGCCCGTGGATTTCCACGCCGTAGAGCACGATCACGCCGATTCCCACGACGACTTCGAGGACGAGCAGCTGCGCCGCGATCGCCGCCGCCTTGCCCAGGAAGATCGCCGAGCCGTCGAGCCCGGCAATCCGCAATCCGTCCCGCGCGCCGTGATGGGTTTCGATCGCGAACGCGCGCCCCACCGCCAGCAGCAGGGCCAGCAGCACCGCAATCCAGAACAATCCCGGCGCGACCCGTTCGAGGACGCCGCGGTCGGGGTCCAGCGCAAACGCGAACAGCAGCACGACGATCATCCCGAAGGGAATCACCTGCCCGAGCGTGACCCGGGAGCGGGCCTCGATGCGGAGGTCCTTCCCCGCGACCAGTGCGGCTTCCCGCCAGAGGTTCATGCCGGTCACTGGAGTTGCTCGCTGACGGGCGCCCGCGCGTCGCTCGCCACGGGCCACACCTGGCCGCCCTCGACCCGCACTTCACGTGATACGAGGGGCCGGGCGATCTCCAACTCGTGGGACACCATCACGACCGTCCGACCCTCGGCCGGCGCCTCGCGGATGACCTCCGCCAGGACCTCACGGCCGAGCGCATCGAGACCGGCATGAGGCTCGTCGAGGAGCAACAGGCTCGGCGCCCGCACCAACGCGACCGCCAGTGCGAGTCGACGACGTTGACCCGCGGAGAGACCGCGGTGGACGACGTTCGCCGCGTCGGTCAACGCGACCCGATCGAGCGCGGCGGCCACGTCGGTGTCGCCCCGCCCCGACGCGCGGGCGAAGAACTCCACGTTCTCGGTGGCGGTGAGGTCGTCGTAGCAGTAGGTCTCATGGCCGACGAGCGCGAGGTTCCGCCGGGCCGAACGCCGGTCGGCGACGAGATCGATCCCGAGCACCTCGACCGATCCCGAATATGGCGCGACGAGTCCCGCGACCAGCCGCAACAGGGTGGTCTTGCCGGCTCCGTTCGGCCCCGAGACGAGCACGACTTCCCCGGCGGTGACGTCGAGATCTGCACCCGCGAGTGCAGGGAACCGACCCAGCAGGCAGACCACCGAGCGAAGTCGAACGACGAGAGACACACCGAGCCTCCGGGCCCCGGGATCGGGGCTGAAACAGCTTGGAAAGTGTAGGAACCCGGCGAGAACGTGGTCGAACCGAGCTGCGGACGTGAGCGGGTACCAGGGCGATCTCACGCTGAACGTCCGCCCTGGTCCTGGGAGGTGGAAACCAACCGCTACCGTCGCCGGGTGCGTCGCGCCCTGAATGCCATCGGTCGGACGCTCATCGTGGGCGGGACACTCCTCCTGCTGTTCGTGGCGTACCAACTCTGGGGCACGGGCCTCTACACCGATGCCCAGCAGTCGGCACTGCGCGGCGACCTTCGCACCACCATCCGCGAGGCAAGCCGGGCGCGCGCGCCGGTCTCGGGCACGACGACAACCACGCGGCCGGCGCCGCCACCACCGGAAGGCGACGCGGTCGGCTTCATCAAGATCCCGAAGATCGGTGTGGACGACGTCGTCGTGCAGGGCATCAGCGTCCCCGACCTCCGGAAGGGACCGGGGCACTATCCCGACTCACCGATGCCCGGCCAGCTCGGCAACGCCGCGATCGCCGGTCACCGCACCACGTACGGCGCGCCGTTCAACCGGCTCGACGAACTGGCCCCGAACGACCCGATCACGATCATCACCCCCGCCGGGACGTTTCGTTACCTCGTGACCGAGCAGCTGATCGTGACCAAGACCCAGGTCGAAGTGCTCGACCCGACCCCCGACGCGACGCTCACCCTCACGACCTGTCATCCGAAGTACTCCGCGCGCCAACGACTGATCATCAAGGCGCGGCTCGATCTCACCGAGAGTCCGAAACCCGTCAAGCCCCACCCGTCGACGTCGAAGTCGTCGTCGAAGTCCCCCGGCCGTCCCGCAGTCGACGACCTCAGCGGCTCGAGTGAGTCCCGACTCCCCGTCATCTGGTCGGGCCTGATCGCGGCCGCGGTGGGTCTCGCGTGGTGGGCGGGATTCCGGCGCCGGAAGGCGTGGTTCGTCTGGGTTGCCGGGGCGATCCCGTTCCTCGTCGCCTACGCGCTGTTCTGCTTCTACCTCGAGCGAGTCCTCCCGCCCGGGTTCTGACCGTTCAGGGGTGCTCGGGCGCGCCGAGCACCTGCGCCAACTCGCGCATTCCCGCATCGAACGGCATCTTCGCCACGAATCCCAACTCGTCCCGTGCGCGGTCCGGCGACGCGAACACGTGGCGGACATCGCCGGCTCGCCACCCCCCGACCACTTCCGGTCGCGGCGCCGCCGGACCGAACGCGTCGGCCAGCGCGTCGGCCATGTCGAGCAATCGGCGAGGTTCCCCACTCGCAACGTTGAACGCGCCCGGAACCCCCGCGCGCAACGCGAGGAGGTTGGCAGCGGCGACGTCACCGACATGGACGAAATCGCGGATCTGGCCTCCGTCTTCGAAGACGCGTGGAGCCCGACCGGAGCCGAGTGCATCCGCGAAGATCGCCGACACCCCGGAGTACGGCGTGTTGCGCGGCATTCCGGGGCCGTAGACGTTGTGGTAGCGCAACGCGGTCACCGTCACATCGGGATGCTCGCGGGCGAAGGCGAAGGCCAGGTGCTCCTGCGCCAACTTGGTCGCGGCGTACACGTTGCGCGGATCGGTCGGCGCCGATTCCGGCACGGACTCCGGAACGAGGTCGGCGCCACACTCGGGACACCGGGGTTCGAATCGGCCGGCATCGAGGTCGGCCGCCTCGCGCGGCGGGGCGGGCACGGCCGCGTGCTCCCCGCATCGATACCGACCTTCGCCGTACACGACCATGCTCGATGCCAGCACGCACGGCCCCCGAAACCGCGCCCGGTGCAGGGCGGTGAGCACCGTGGCGGTGCCGAGGTCGTTGTCGGACACGTACCCGATGGCATCCTCGAAGTCGACGCCCAGCCCGACCTTGGCCGCCTGATGACACACGGCGTCGGCTCCGACCACGGCAGCCTCGAGCGCGGGGAGGTCCGTGACCGCACCGATCACCGAGTGCGCATCGTCCAAGACCTGAGCGCGGTCGAAGATCACGACGTCATCGCCGGCCGCCCGCAACGCAGCCGCGATGTGCGAGCCGATGAAGCCGGCTCCACCGGTCAGGAGCACTCTCATACGGCTGGTTCGCGCGGCAGGCGGACCGTGAACCGGGCGCCCCCGTTCTCGTTCTCCACCGTGATGCGACCCTGATGGGCTTCGACGAAGCCCCGGGCGATCGCGAGGCCGAGCCCCGCGCCCCCACCCGTGCGCGCGGGATCGGACTGGTAGCCGACGTCGAAGATGCGCTCGACGTCTTCGAGCGGCACCCCACCGCCGGAGTCGAGAATCGCTACGTAGGCCTCGCCCGGTTCATCGGCACCGGCGAGCACCATCACCGAACCATCCGTGGGCGTGTGGCGGATCGCGTTCTCGAGCACGTTGCGCAAGGCGCGGAGCACTTCGGGCGTCGACACCTGGACGGCGGGACTCGGACCGACGACCCGCCCCTCCAACCGCACCCCTTTGGCCGCAGCCACCGGCGCGACCCCGGCGATGGCATCGGACACGAGATCGCCGAGCGAGACCTGTTCGAGCTGCAACCGCAACGCGCCGGCTTGGGTCCGGCTGAGCTCGAAGAGGTCATCGACGAGACCGGCGAGTCGGTCGGTTTCCGCTCGCAAGTTGGCGTGGAACCGGGCCACGGTCGCCGGGTCCGACACCACACCGTCTTCGAGCGCCTCGACCATGGCGCGGATCGCGGCGAGTGGGGTACGCAGGTCGTGCGACACCCACGCCACCAACTCGCGCCGGGACTCCTCGACCGCCTGTTCGCGACGCCGAGCGTCGGCCAGGCGCTGTTCCATCAGTTCGAGTTCGTGCGCGAGGCGGACCAACTCGGGCGGTCCCGAGATCTCTCGTGGGTCCGCGGTCACCTCCGGGTCCAAGGGGAAACGGGAGTCGTCGCCGATACGCCGCGTCACCGCGACCAGGGACGAACTCGTCGCCGCGACCCGTCCCCCGAGGAGGATCGCGGCCGCGATCCCGACCGTGGCGACGGCGACCAGCACGACCTCGACGACGACCAGGTCGTGACCGGCGATGAACATCGCCTCCGCGGCAGCCAGCACTCCGAGCGCGATCGCGACGACCAAGACCAACGCGAGCGCCGACACCTGCACCGCCAGCACCCGGCCGCGCAAGAGCCGCAGCAACGGAAGCCCGAGGAGCACGACGATTGCCGCCGCACCGATCGCGATCGCGACCAGCTCCATGCCATCCGACGCGGGCATCGCGGTCGCCGCGGCGACGCCCGCCGTCGCGGCCAGACCGACCACCATCACCGCAATGGCGTTCCGCACGGGCCCCTTCACGGATCCCACCGGTAGCCCACACCCCACACCGTGACGAGATGCTCCGGTTCCGACGGATTCGCCTCGATCTTCTCCCGCAACCGGCGGACGTGCACCGTCACGGTCGCGGTGTCGCCCAAGCTGTACCCCCACACCCGTTCGAGCAGTTCCTCACGTGTGAACGCCCGGCGTGGTGAACGCGCGAGGTGCACCAGCAGATCGAACTCACGAGCCGTCAGCGGTGCGAGTTCGCCGTCGATGGTCACCTCGCGCGCGGGCAGGTCGATGTGGGCCCGACCGGTGTCGAGGCTCTCGACGCCGAGGCCGTCCGGTACGCCGATGGCGACCGCCCGTCGCAGCACCGCACGCACGCGCGCGGTCAGTTCCCGTGGCGAGAACGGCTTCACCACATAGTCGTCCGCACCGAGTTCGAGACCGAGGACGCGATCTTCCTCATCGCCGCGTGCGGTGAGCATGATCACCGGCACCGGGGCCCGGGCTCGCAGTCTCCGGCACACTTCCAATCCGTCGATGCCGGGCAGCATCAGATCGAGCACCACCAGATCGGGCCACTGCTTCGCCGCTTCCTCGATTGCGTCACGGCCGTCGGCCACCGCGACGACATCGAGTCCGTCGCGTTCGAAGTAGCGCACGACCACCTCGGAAATCGTCGGGTCGTCTTCGACGACCAGCACGCGCGGCGCCTGCTCCATCACCACCGGGACCGTACCCCCACTGCGAGGAGCATCGTGACCGCGATCTGGACCACGAACCACGGAAACGCGCGCCGACGCGCGACGCGATCCGACGCCGCACCGACCACCGAAGGAGCAAAGGCGGCGGTCGCGGCGACGATCCACGGGAAGAACGGGAGCCAGATCCGTTCGACTTCGCCTTTGGCCATGCCCGACCCGTTGGCGATCAGTACGGCGGCCAACCCGCTCACCACGAGAACGCTCAGCAGTGAACGCCGCAGTCGAGTGAACGCAACGACGGTCGCCGGGCCGACCGCGAGCAGCAGGACCGCGAGGTTCCCCACCAGGAAGTACTCGTAGGGGCGTCGGCTCGCGACGCCGACGACATACCGCTCCCGGGTGGCCGCGAGGCCGTCCCACCAGACGAATCCGGTGCCGAGCGTGACCATCGCGATGCCGGCCACGCCGACCGCGGCGGTGATCACCAACGGCCGCCACGCCCGCCGGGCGACGCCGACCGCTATCGGAATCACTGCCATCAGCACCAACCCGTAGGAGAGATAGGCAGTGAGAACGAAGAGCAGCGCGCCGCCGACCGCGAGCCGGTCACCGGCGCGACCCGACCGGCCCGTCGCGACCACCACACACGCGACCGCGGCGGCCGATACCCCCGCGAAGAACGCATCACCCGACGACCACCAGATCGCGCTCGGTGCAATCGCGACGAAGGGCGCCGCGTAGCGCGCCGCAACCTCACCGGCCACGTCCCGCACCGCGACGAGGACCGCGACGACGCCGAGCCCACCCCCGGCGAAGACCAGGACCGCGTTGGCATTCACCCCGCCCAGCCCGATCGCGTCGAGCGCCCAGAGCACGAGCACGAACCCCGGCGGATGCCCCTGCGTGTGGATGTTGTACGTGGGGAGCCGGTCGACGAACGTCGAGAGAAACGTCCCGACGTTGCCGACGACGGGCACCGTCCGGATGTACTGGCCCGACAACAACGGTGTGGTGAACCCATCCACCCCGTCGATGAGGGTGAGGGCGACCGCCCAGAGGATCGCGCCCACCCCGGCAACCGTCAGCACCACTGACCAGCGGGCGCGGCGGACGAAGACCGAGAAGCCGGAAATCGTCGCGACGCCGACGACGAACGCGGGGACCACAGTGCCGAGATAGGCCGGGTCGTCGCGTCCGGTCAGCGGCGGGAACCGGAGTTGGACGTTCGGCCCGTCGACGAGAATCCGGTGCCCCCAGACGAACGCCCACGCGATGAGCGCCCAGGTCGCGACCAGCGCCACCGTGACGATGACCCACTCACGCGCTCGTCGCCGCTCGTCGATCGCGGAGGCGGCGGACGGACTCGAAGGTCGCGCGTCGTGCTCACGCGCGTCGACACCGGCCGTCGGTGCAGAGTGGGACGCCAGCGTGTCGAGCACCCCCCGAGGGTACTGACACCCCCGGCCGGACCGTGCCCGAAGCCGCTCGAGTTTCGTGGTTTGTAATGCGCAGATCCTTCTCACCCGCTCGCTGCGTCAGTACCGTCGACTCATGATCGACGTCATCCTGCCCGTGCTCGACGAGGCCGCCGCGATTCCGCGCGTCGTGCGCTCGCTGCCGGACGGGTATCGCGCCATCGTCGTCGACAATGGATCCACCGACGACTCCGCTGCGGTCGCGGCCTCGGTCGGTGCCCTGGTCGTCTCCGAACCCCAACGGGGGTTCGGGAGTGCATGTTTCGCAGGGCTGGTCGCAGCCACGGCCGACATCGTCGCGTTCATGGACTGCGACGGCTCGCTCGATGGGGCCGACCTTCCTCGCATCGTCGAACCCGTGCAGTCGGGAACCGCGGATCTCGTGCTCGGTGCTCGGATCGCCGAACAGGGTGCGTGGCCACTCCACGCCCGGCTCGGCAACGCGTTCCTCACTCGTCAGATCCACCGCCGTACCGGACTCAAGATCCGCGATCTCGGGCCGATGCGCGCCGCACGCCGTGAGGCCCTCCTCGCGCTCGCGATTCAGGATCGGCGCTTCGGGTGGCCGCTGGAGATGGTCGTGCGCGCCCACGCCGAGGGCTGGCACATCGCCGAGATCGACGTTCCGTACGAGGCGCGGGTCGGCAAGTCCAAGGTCACGGGAACCGTCCGCGGCACGGCTCGCACCATCCGCGACATGAGTGCGGTGCTGCGATGAGCCCGACCTCACCGGCCGACGCGACCGTCGTGATCTTCGCCAAGGCGCCCGTCGCGGGACGCGCCAAGACGCGACTCACGCCACCGTGCTCACCGACCCAGGCCGCAGCCCTCGCCGCCGCGGCGCTGGCCGACACCTCCACGGCAGTGCTCGCGACGCCCCGCATCACCCCTGTGCTCGTGCTCGACGGCGAACCGGGCCCGTGGATCCCGGCCGGCGTCGAGATCGTCCCTCAGCCCGAGACCGACTTCAACGGCCGACTCCGGGCCGCGTTCACGGCGGCGGCCGGCCCCATCGTGTTGATCGGGATGGACACCCCCCAGCTCACCGGCGACCGAATCCGTGCGGTCGTCGACACCCTTCTGCGCCCGGGAACCGACGCCGTGCTCGGCCGGACCGTCGATGGCGGCTGGTGGACGCTCGGTCTCGCCCAGCCGGCCGATGCGGTCGCGCGCGGCATCTTCGGCGCCGTACCCGTGAGTTCGTCCGCCACCGGCGAACTCCAGCGGCGCGAGTTGGACGCCCTCGGGCTCGCCACGGTCGAGGTCGAGGTCGAGACCGACGTCGACACCGCAGCCGACGCCGTCGTTGTGGCCGAGCTCGCGCCCACCACGAGGTTCGCGAGCACGTGGAGATCAGTCGCAGCCACGTGCGAAGTCCAGGACGCGCGATGACCGCCGTGACCGCGCCTCGCCTCCGGGACCGGGACTCGACTCCCCCGTTCGCCGCACTCCGCGACGTCGCGGGAATCGCGTTACGGGTACCGGCCGATCGTTGGTTCGCGCCGGCGGAGCCCGTCGAGCTCCGCACGTTGGCCTTGGCGATCGGTCCGGTGCTCGACATCGGTTGCGGGCCGGGCCGCCACGTCCGCGCCCTCGCCGAGCAGGCGATCCCCGCCCTCGGCATCGACATCACGGAACGGGCCCTCGTCCACGCACGCAGCCTGGGCGTCCCCGTCCTCGCGCGCTGCGTCTTCGATGCCCTTCCCGGCGCGGGCCGCTGGCGCACCGCGCTCTTGCTCGACGGCAACATCGGGATCGGCGGGGATCCCGTGCGGCTGCTGGCGCGGGCGTGCGAGTTGCTCGCACCCGGCGGTCGGATCCTGGTCGAGGTCGAGGCCCCCGGGTGCGCATCGGAGGTGCAACCGGTGTCATTCGAGATCGACGGAGCCGCCGGGCCGATGTTCGAGTGGGTGGCCATTGATCCCGACGGCCTCGCGGGCATCGTCGCCGAGGTGGGGCTTCGACTCGAACGGGTGTGGTGCGACACCGGCCGCTGGTTCGGCCTCATCACGCGATGAGCTCACGCCTGGCACCGCCGAAGGTCGGACCGTTTCGACCGGGCGCGTTCGCGAGCCCGGCCCGTTCGGAACGCACGGCCGCCGTTCTCGGTCTCGCCTTGGGCGTGAGTTTCGGCATCTGTTTCCTCACGGGCTTGTATTCGCACCTCGCACAGCACCCGCCGTCGTGGTTCCACCTGTCGGCCCGCCCCGCAGGCCTGTACCGCATTACCCAGGGCCTCCACGTTGCGACGGGGCTCGCCGCGATCCCGCTCCTGCTCGCCAAGCTCTGGACGGTCTTCCCCAAGTTGTTCAGCTGGCCGCCGTTTCCGAGTGTCGCCGTGGCGCTCGAACGGATCTGTCTCCTGCCGCTCGTCGGCGGATCCCTGTTCCTGCTCTTCTCCGGTCTGGCCAACATCAACCTCTGGTACCCATGGCCGTTCAACTTTCCGCTCGCGCACTACTGGACCGCGTGGATCACCATCGGGGCGCTGATCGTCCACATCGGGGCCAAGGTGTCGGTCACCCGGCGCGCGCTGCGTCGGTCGGCACCCACGCTGACCGACCACCACGACGACTCCGCCGCCACCGTCAACGCGGGGATGAGCCGGCGACAGCTCCTCGCCACCGCGTTCGGCGTCAGCGGACTCGTCACTCTGGTCACCGTGGGCCAGACCTACGGGCCGTTGCGGAAGCTGGCGCTCCTGGCCCCGCGGCGTCCGGATGTCGGACCCCAGGGGTTTCCGGTCAATCGCACGGCTCGCGCCGCCGGCGTCCTCGAATCGGCCCGGTCGAGCGAGTATCGACTCGAGATCACCGGCCGGGGCGCGACGGCCACGACGTTCGACCTCGCCGAACTGCAGGCCATGACCCAACACCGGGCCACCCTGCCCATCGCGTGCGTCGAGGGTTGGAGCACGACCCAAGAATGGGAAGGCGTCCGCCTCCGCGACCTGCTCCGCCGGGCCGGGGTGTCGACCGACTCGACCGTGCGGGTCGAGTCGCTCCAACCCCGCCGCTCGTACCGCACCTCCAACGTCGACGGCTCCCAGACTGCGGATCCCGACACGCTGCTCGCGCTCCGGGTCAACGGGGCACCACTCGACATCGACCACGGGTACCCGCTGCGACTCATCGCCCCCAACCGACCCGGCGTCATGCAGACGAAGTGGGTCACCCGGGTGGTGGTGCTGTGACGACCAACGGTGTCGCGACCGCGGATGCTGCCGCCGTCCCTGCCACCGGCGACCGGCCGGGCCCGGGCTTCTGGATCGGCCTGATCGTCGGTGGCGCGGTGATGGCGTTCGGTGTGCGCGGCGTCTTCATGGATTCCCGCGGGACCCGACCCGTCGCCCTGGCCGGTTGGATCGTCGGCGCCGACCTCGTCCACGACCTGGTGATCGCGCCCATCGCCGTCGCCGTCGGCTGGACCATCGGCCGACTCGTCCCCCGGGGGTGGCGCACGCCCATCACCACTGGCCTGGTCGCGACCGGAGTCGTCCTCGTGGTCGCCTGGCCGGCCCTGCGGGGATACGGCCGCGCGGTCGTTCCCGACAACCCCTCGGTGCAGCCCCTCGCCTACGGCACCGCGGTGGCGTGGGTGCTCGGTGCCGTCTGGATCGGCGTGGCGATCTGGCTCGTCATCCGGTGGTGGGGAGCCCGATCCCGACGTTAGGAGTGATCACTCCTACAATCGTCGGTATGCCCCCGACCGCCGATCCGAACCCTGCCGCCGAACCGTTCCGCGTGCAGGAACTCTCCGACCGGGCCGGTGTCTCGGTCGACACCATTCGCTTCTACCAGAAGCGCCAACTGCTCGCCCCGCCCACCCGAGCCGGGCGGGTCGCCTGGTACGGCGCCGCGCACCTCGAGCGCCTTCACCAGATCAAGGAGCTGCAAGCCGAAGGCTTCACGCTCACGATCATCCGCCGAGTGCTCGACGGGGAACTCGGTGCGGTGGACCGCCCGCTCGCCGCGGCGGTGGCCGAATCCGACACCGAGGAGTTCCTCACCGTCGACGAGCTCGCGACCCGTGCCGGCATCCCCGTCGCCGTCATCGAGGCCGTCGTCGCCGAAGGCCTCCTCCTCCCCCGCGTCCACGACGGCACCGCGCACTTCACGACTGCGGATGTCGAGGTGGCAACCGCCGGGCTCGAGCTCCTCGAAGCCGGCGTCCCACTCGAGGCGTTGCTGGAACTCGCACGGCGACACCACACGGCAACGATCGAGATCGCCGCCGCGGCCGTTGAGATGTTCGACGAACACGTCCGCCGTCCGCTCCTCGACGCCGATCTCGACGATGACGAACGCGCCGCCCGCCTCGTCGGCGCGTTTCGCACCCTGTTGCCCGCGACCGGGACCCTCGTCGCCCAACACTTCCGTCGAGTCCTGTTGCGCGTCGCACAGGAACACCTCGAAGCCGTCGGAGGCGACGACGAACGTGCCGCCGCCGAAGCCGCGGGAACCCGCCGCATCGAGGAGGCCCGCCCATGACCGTGAACCTCCCGACCGGCGACGAGAAGCGCACGACGGTGACCGCGATGTTCGATCGGGTCGCACCGAGTTACGACAAGCTCAATCGCCTGATCTCGCTCGGCCAGGACCGACGCTGGCGGCGGCACACCATCGACTCGCTCGCCATCACGACCGGACGGGTCCTCGACCTCGCGTGTGGCACCGGGGACCTGTGCCGCGAGCTCGGCGATCGCGGTCTCACCGCGATCGGATTCGATCTCTCCCCCGGCATGCTCCAGTACGCGGCGGTCACCACACCGTTGGTGCGGGCCGACACGCTCAGACTGCCGGTGGCGGACGGCGCCGCGGACGGCATCACGTGCGGATTCGCCCTTCGGAACTTCACCGACCTCGGTGCGTTCGCCCGCGAATGCGCCCGGGTCCTGCGGCCCGGCGGCCGGATCGCACTGCTCGACGCGTCCGAGCCCGCCAATCCCATCATGCGGGCCGGCCACACGATCTGGTTCCGGCACGCGGTCCCTCGTATCGGCGGGTGGCTCGGCGACGCCCAGGCCTACCGGTACCTCCCCGCCTCCACGGCGTACCTGCCCACACCCGATGCCCTCCTCGACCTCTTCACCGCGGCGGGATTCACCGACATTCGGCGCCGCACGTTCACCGGCGGCGCGGTGCAACTCATCACCGGGTCCCGGACATGACCCAGGTGCAGGCCCTGTCGGCTATGACCGGATCACTCGTCGCCCGAACGCGCGTCGTCGACGACGGCGGTGACCTCATCGGTCGACTCGGTCCCGATGGGTTCGCCTGGATCCGTGATGGCATCGGTTTCGTGACCGGGGGCGTGACCGCGCGAG
>JAENVU010000055.1 GCA_016650415.1 Acidimicrobiia bacterium | reverse complement strand
GTTGGCGGCCGGGTGGATGTCGCTCTCGGGTGTCATCAACACCCACACCATCGCGGCGAGCCTCATCATGCGCGAGGGATCACCGGAACAGCAGGCTCGCTGGCTCCCGGGTCTGGCCCAGGGCGCGCCCCGCGGGTGTCTCTCGCTCTCCGAGGCCGATGCCGGATCGGATACCCGCAACATCTCCTGTCGCGCCCGTCGTGACGGCGACGAGTTCGTCATCACCGGCACCAAGACCTGGGTGACCAATGGCGAACGCGCGGGCATCGTCGCCCTCGCGGCCCGAACCGATGAAGGGATCACCTGTTTCATCGTGGAGAAGGAGCCCGGCCCGCGATACGAGGGCATCACCGTCTCGAAGAACATCGGCAAACTCGGATACAAGGGCATCGAGACCGTCGAGATGCACTACGACGATCACCGGATCGGTGCCGACTGCCTCCTGGGCGGCGAGGACGGTCTGGGCCATGGCCTCGGGTTCATCCTCTCGGCGCTCGAAGTCGGCCGGATCAACATCGCGTCGCGCGCGGTCGGTGTGGCGCGCGCCGCGTTCGAACACGCGATTCGTTACGCCCAGGAGCGCAAGACCTTCGGCAAGCCCATCGCCGAACATCAGTCGATCCAGAACAAGCTCGCCGACATGGGCACGAAGCTCCAAGCCGCACGGCTGCTCACGGAGCACGCGGCGCAGTTGAAGCAGTCGGGTGCCCGGGCCGATGTCGAGGCCGGCATGGCCAAGCTCTTCGCGAGTGAGGCAGCGTTCGAGATCGCGACCGAGGCGCTGCGTATTCACGGTGGCGTCGGGTACACGACCGAACTCCCCGTCGAGCGCTACTTCCGAGACGCGCCGCTCATGATCATCGGCGAAGGCACCAACGAGATCCAACGTCTCGTCATCGCCCGCGGCCTCCTACAGCGCTACGCACTCTGAACAGCGGGATTCAAGAGGGCGACGCCGTTGAGGACCGGCTCGCACGGCTGAGGTCGCGTACGTGGCGTCGCCCGTGGCCCGAGCGGCCCGGCCCGTAGGGCCAAGAGCGGAATTACGGTACGTAGGCGTGGAGGAACGCCAGGGTGGCGTAGCCGGTCATCGCGAGCCCGGAGAGGGCGATGACCGCACGCGCGGCGCGGCGATCCGTGAGCAGTAGCGCGAGGACGATGACGAGCGGGAACGCGCCCAACGCGTACCGCTCGAACGAGTCGAGGTTCGATGACGTCACCGCACTGGCGAGGCTCGCGGCGCTGAACCACGTGTACGCCGCGGGCAGGCGCCGGGCGCCGAGTACCACGAGCGTGACGGCGACGGCCATCCACACCACATGGAGTCCGGTTCCGACGGTGCGGCCGTGGACCATGCCGTCGAGCGCGCCGGAGATCGAACTGATCGGATTCGTGAAGGAACCCTTGAGCGATGCGCGGGTCTGGATGCTGAAGGGCAACCAGCCGTCGCCGAAGCGGTGGTGGACCCAGCCGAGGTAGAGCGCAGTGCCGACGAACGGGCTGACGGCGGCGGCGGCCTGCCCGGCGCGGGCTCGGACCGGCATCGTCCGAACGGTCAGGAATGCTTCGACGACGATGGGGACCGCGACCACGAACCCGCCCGGGCGGCTCAGGCCGGCCAGGATGCCGAGCGGGATCACGCTCCACCATCGACGGTCGCGCATGAGGAACACGATCCCGATCGCGCACGCGAGGAACCCGGCTTCGGCGTATCCGAGTGCGAGCACGAATGCGGCGGGACCGAGCGAGAACAACCACACCGAGCGCGTCGCAATGGTGTCGTCGTAGCCCTCCCGGCGCACCAGGGAATAGAGCAACACCGTGGCCACGAGCGCGGCAATGTTGGCTCCGACGACCACACCGATTCGCGGCCCGAGACCGGTGAATCCGATCCCCCGGCCGAGCAGCGCGGTGAGGGGAAAGAAGCGGAGGGCGGCGGTCGGGAGAGCCGCGTATCCGTAGTGGGCAATGTCGGCGTAGAACGCGCCGTCCCACGCGAGCAGACCTTGGCGCACCGTGACTCGGGCAAGGGGGTCGTCGACTCGATGGACCGACAGGTGGGCGATGGTCAGCGCGACCCCGACGAGCACGCGCGCACCGATCCAGGCAGGGACCGTTCGTCGGATCGCGAGGCGGATATCGGTGCCGCGATCAGGGCGAAGGGACAGGGGAGGAGCGGCCATACCGTAGGAATCCCGGGCGAGTCGGCGCGGTGAACCGACCCTAACGGCCACACGAGCGCACATCGGCGACCCAGGTGGTTCTCAGGTCCGCCATTCCGGCCTCCCGGGCTCCTACCGTTTGGAACCTCAGATCGCAACACATGGGAGTTGTCATGCGTCGGTTCATGCTCGTCGCACTCGTCGGAGTGCTTGCTGGCTGTGGCAGTAGCAGCAGCAGTGGAAGCAGCAAGACGGCCTACGTCGATGCCGCGATGAAGAGTTACAGCTCGGCGTCCGCGTCCACCAAGGAGATGATGAACGAGAGCCAGGCGCGCTGCTTGGTGAGTGGGCTCGTCGACATCATCGGTGTCGACGAGTTGGAGAAGGCCGACGTGAAGCCGAGCGACCTCGAGAAGAGCGGCAACTCGCCGTTCACCGCGCTCGGGAAAGACATGACGGCCGCTCAGGCCGGCGATGTCGCGAGCCTGATCACCGACGGGAAGTGCTTCGACTTCACGGACGCGATCATCAAGCAAGCTGGAAGTTCGGGGCCGTTCGGCAAGCTCTCGAAGGCGAAGGTGCGGTGCTTCTTCTCCGCACTGATCAAGGACCCGGCCGTGAAGTCGGCACTCGCGGACTCGATCCTCGGCAAGGGCGGCGACGTGAGTTCGTCGATCTCGAAGTCGTTCTCGAACCAGTCGAAGCTGTTCTCACTGCTCGGCGACTGCAATATCAGCCCGAGCGAGTTGTCCGGCACCTGAGCCGGCGCAACTCGTAGCCGGATCATCCGAGCTCGGTTCGCCCGTCCGCGTGGCGGGCGAACCGCTCGGATTCCGGTTGGTGGACGGGATCGTCGGTCGGCCACGGCCACCCGCCGAACTGGGTCGTTTGGTAATCGGCGAAAGCTTGCTCGATCTCTTCGCGAGCGTTCATCACGAATGGTCCGTACCGTTCCACCGGTTCGCCGATCGGTCGGCCCTGGAGGACGAGGCATTCGACCTCGGTCGGCCCTGCGGTGAGCGTCACGCCGTGCTCGCTGGTGACGAGTGCCGCGGTGTTCGCACCGATCTCGGTGCCGTCGATGTCGAGCGTCGTGCCTTCGAAGCAATAGAGCGTGCGGACCGAGGACTCGTCGGCCGGTGCCGGGAGATCCCACGTTGCCCCGGCCTCCATGCGGATCAACCAGATCGCGACGTCGGCGTCCTCGTGGGCGGCCCAGGAGTTCGGCGGGGGTGTCGGCGGTTCCGCGGTGTCGAGGCGTCCGGCCACGACCGCCACCGAGGTGTGGCGTCCGGCGTCGTCGACCGCGTCGACTCGAGGAACATCCCGGTCCCAGATCATGGTGAAGTAGGGGTCGGTCATCTTGTCGGCCGCAGGCAGGTTCAGCCAGATCTGAAAGAGTTCGACCGGATTCGGACCGGACTGATCGAGCAAGGGAAACATCTCCGCGTGGACGATGCCGCGTCCGGCGGTCAGCCACTGCACGTCGCCCCGTCCGAACCGGGCCGCGGCGCCGAGTGAATCGGAGTGGTCGATGAGCCCGGTCCGCACGATCGTGACCGTTTCGAAGCCGCGGTGTGGGTGTTGGGGGAACCCCGGAACCACACTGCCGTGGTACATGTTCCAACCGTCGATGCCGTCGAAATCCATGCCGAGGTTCCGCCCGGCGAGTGACACGGCGGGTCCCTGGTCGGCGTTGGCGGCCGGGTAGGCGTCGTCGTGGTGCGCACAGAACAGGAAGGGATCGACGGTCGGCCATTGCGGGCCCAAGGCGACGGTCTGGAGTACCGAATCGGTCATCGCGCCAGGGTAGGCCGCGCTTGGGCCGACAGCACCGTCGATCGGTACGATCCCCGGCCATGACCGTTCACGAACGACCTTTCGGGCGCTACTACGAAGACTTCGAGTCCGGTGACGTCTACCGGCACTGGCCGGGCAAGACCATCACCGAATACGACGACCACCTGTTCTGCATGATCACGATGAACCACCATCCGTTGCACACGGATGCGTGGTACGCCGAGACCCAGACCCAGTTCGGCAAGAACGTCGTCGTCGGCAACCTCGTGTACTCGCTGGTACTGGGCATGAGCGTGCCCGACGTATCGGGCCTCGCGATCGCCAACCTCGAGGTCGAGACCTTGCAGCACAAGCGGCCGACGTTCCACGGCGACACGATCTACGCGGAGACGCGGGTCCTGGAGAAGAAGGAAAGCTCCAGCAAGCCCGACCGCGGCATCGTCACCGTGGAGACCTTCGGCTACAACCAGCGGGGCGAGGAAGTCTGTTACTTCAAGCGCAAGGTGATGGTGCCCAAGCGGGAGGCGGCGAAGCCGCGCCAGCGCCCGTACCCCACCGACGAGAGCTAGCTGTGGGACAAGGAGTCGGGGACCTTCACGGCCGCGAATCCGTGTTCCACCCGCCAACGGTTCATCTCCGAGATCTCGCCGAGCTGACCGTCGACCATTGAGTGCCCCCACCGCCTGACCTCGGCGATGTCGGCGTGCTTGGCCGCGAACTCGGCCATGTGGATCCCGCCGAGATGGTGGACGATCATCAACCGCGTGAAGAGTTGGTCGAGGTCCGCGCCCCGCGCCGCGTCGAGTTGGCTGAGATCATCCTTGCTCGCGAGTCCGGTCATCTGGTCGGCGGGCATGCTCATGCCCATCCAGGCCATGACCCGACCGGTCTCGGTCCCGGACTGGCCCCAACGCCCCAGGTACTCACCCATCACCCCGATCTCGGACGCCTGATAGACGACGATCTCCGAGGCAATCTGGCGCAGGAGCGGATCGGTGCCGTTGGCGAGATAGGTGAAGGCCATCCCCACGGCCTGGTTGTGGTGGATGCTCATGTCCTGGAAGAAGCCCACGTCCACCGAGTTGCGCCCCGGTGTGGTTCCGTCACCGTGGGACCGACCGATCCTCCATCCGACCACGCCCGCGCCGAAGATCAGTACGACCACCAGCACGAGGGCGATCAGCCGATTCGAGCGCCCCGCCGCGTCCTCCACCGGATTGGGCCCGTCGCCTCCGATTCCGTCCGTGGCGCCAGTCTCGGGTGAATCGGTCGCGGCAGTCATCAGTCGTGGTGGGTTCCCGTCGGCGGCTCGGTGTGGTGCACGGCGTCGTCGCAGTCGTGGCACTCCAGCTCAATGGTGGCATGCCCGATGCCGAACTGTTCGTTCACCATCGCGTGAATCCGGTTCCCGACCACCTGGGCATCGTGCAGTGAGGGATCACCGAGCAGCACGACGTGGGCCGAGAGGGCCGCGCGCTCGGATCCGAGCGACCACACGTGGAGATGGTGCACGGCCTCGACATCAGGCTCCGCGCAGATCGCCTGTTCGATGGCGACGGTGTCGACATCTCGCGGCGCGCGTTCGAGCAGAACGCTGGTGGCATCCCGGAGGAGGGAGACGGTGGCAATCACGACCAGCGCGGTGATGGCGAGCGAGATGGCCGGGTCGATCCAGGTGGTGTCGGTGATGGCGACGATCACCCCGGCGGCGATGACGCCGAACGATCCGATGGCATCGGATGCCAGGTGGAGGAAAGCACCGCGGAGGTTGAGGTTCGCACCACTGACTCGGGAAATGGCGAAGGCGCTGTACGCGTTCACGACGAGTCCGACCCCACCGATGATCGCGACCCCCGCGCCGTCGATCGTGTGGGGTGAACCGAAGCGGTGGATCGCTTCCCAGATGATCCATCCGGATGCGGCCACCAGCAGGACCGCGTTCACCAGCGCGGCGAGGACCTCGGCTCGTTCCCAGCCGTAGGTCGTGCGCGCCGACGCGGGCCGGGAGCTGAGGACGAGTGCGACCAATGCGAGACCGAGCGCGACGACGTCGGTCGCCAGGTGCGCGGTATCGGCCAGGAGCGCCAGCGATCCGAAGGCCAGTGCGGCCACGAGTTGCACGACGAAGAGGGCTGCGTTGGCCGCAAGGGCCGCGAC
>JAENVU010000054.1 GCA_016650415.1 Acidimicrobiia bacterium | reverse complement strand
TTCGAACTCGCCGGCGAGATCGATGCGGTCGCGCCGTGATCATCGCCACGCTGGTGGTCCTCGTCGTGCTGCTCGGCTTCGCGGTCGTCATGGGAGTCGCTCGGGATCCAGGGCCGACTGCGATCGACGTCGCGCTCGGATATGCGATCGCCGTCGGCAATCGTGATTTCGATGCGGCGTATCGCCTGTCGGACGAAGAGGTGATGCGCGGCCGGAACCGCGCGGATTGGGTCGATGATCAGCGGTCGGAGGCCGGCCTCGAGTTCACGGCGGAGCACGTGCGGGTGCGGGCGAGTCGGGAAGTCGGCACCGGCGCCGAGGTGGAGCTGACACTGGGTTCCGGTCTGCAGGGCGTGGTCGAACTCGTCCAGCGTCAACGGGTGTGGGTGGTTCGGTCGTGGACGGTCGCACCGGTGGTCGAACCGCGGGCATGAGTCGACTCGGCGGGGTGCTGCTGACCGGTGGTGCCAGCGTGCGCCTCGGTGTCGACAAGGCCGGACTCACCCTCGACGGCGAGACCCTCGCCGATCGGGCCCTTCGGGCCCTGGGTGTCGGATGCGAACCCCTCGTCGAGGTGGGGCCGGGCTGGACGTCGGCACCGTCGGTCCGCGAGGAACCCGTGGGGTCGGGACCGTTGGCCGGACTGGTGGCCGGTGCCGACGCGCTGCGCGCAGTCGGCTTCGCGGGGCCGATCGTGCTCCTGGCGTGCGACCTGCCGTGGGTCGATCCGGCGCTCGAGCGCCTGATCGCTGCCTCACCCGGCGTCACTGCGGTGCCGGTCGACGAACACGGACGGCTCCAGTTCGTCTGCGCCCGCTACTCGGAGTCGGCGCTCGACCGGGCGCGGACGTTGCTCGGCGCGGGTGAGCGGTCTCTCCACGGGTTGGTGTCGGGCCTCGGGCCGGACGTCGCCGAACTCCGCGATTTCCCACCCGGCACCTTTGCCGACATCGACGTTCCCGCCGATGCCCGGCGCGCCGGCATCGACCTCTCCCGGTAGCCTCCGCGGCGTGTCGACCGATGTGACCCGCCGTCCCACCACCGCGGTACGCGTGGGCGTGTGGACGGGCAGCGAGGTGCGGGACCGGCCCGACAAGATCGTGACCGAGGAGCCGATGGAGATTCGGCTGATCGGACCCTCGGGTACGGCGGAGCCGTTGGCGGTGGTGATGCGGACGCCGGGTCACGACTTCGAGTTGGCGGTCGGATTCGCGATCACCGAAGGCGTGATCGAGACCGGCGCGGACATCGCGGAAGTCCGCTACTGCCTGGGCCCCGATGCTCAGCAGGAATACAACGTCGTGACGCTCGCGACCCGTCATCCGGTGGATCTCGCCGGGCACCAGCGCAGCTTCGTGAGCGGCGCGAGTTGTGGAGTGTGCGGGAAGCAGACCCTCGAGGAGCTCGCAGTCCGCTGTGATCCCCTCGGGGCCGGGCCGAGCATTCCGATGTCGGTCGTGCTGGAGTTGCCCACCACCTTGCGGACCGCGCAATCAGTGTTCGACGCGACCGGCGGGCTGCACGCGGCCGGTCTGTTTTCCGCCGAGGGTGTGCTCGGGGTCGTACGCGAAGACGTCGGTCGCCACAATGCCGTCGACAAGATCGTCGGGCATCTGGCACTCAACGGCGGCCTGCCGGCGGCGACCTCGGGTCTCGTGGTCTCGGGTCGAGTGAGTTTCGAGATCGTCCAGAAGGCGGCGCGGGCGGGGATCACCGTCTTGATCGCGGTGTCGGCACCCTCGAGCCTTGCCGTCGCGACCGCCGAACGGTTCGGGATGACCTTGGTCGCGTTCGTGCGTGACGGTCAGGCAAATGTGTACACGGGCGCGCATCGCATCGTGGCCCGCTGATGGCCTGGCCCGGGTCGGCCCGCATCAAGGCGCCCATCCGCACCCGCCGTGATCTGTGGGTCGGATATTCGCCGAACGGGATCGGCCGGCAGAAGCCGAACCACTTCCTCGACATGGCCAAGACGGTCTGGGTCAACCGGCGCAACCTGCCCTTCGCGTGGCGGATTCTGCGCAAGGGAGTGTGCGACGGGTGCGCGCTCGGAGTTGCGGGGTTCCACGACTGGACGATCTCGGGCGTGCATCTGTGCACGACTCGCCTCAACCTCCTGCGCGTGAACACGATGGGGCCGCTCGACCCCGCACGGTTGGGCGACGTGGGCGCGCTGGAAGGTCTCGACGGGGCGCAGTTACGCGAGCTCGGTCGGTTGCCGTACCCCATGGTGCGGCGGGCGGGGGAGCGGGGCTTCACTCGGGTGAGTTGGGACACCGCGCTGGACCTGGTGGCCGACCGGATCCGGGCGTCCGATCCGGATCGGTTCGCGCTCTACATGACCGCAAGGGGCATCACCAACGAGGTCTATTACGCCGCGCAGAAGCTGGCCCGCTTCATCGGCACGAACAACGTCGACAACGCGGCCCGGGTGTGTCACGCACCGTCGACGACGGCCCTGAAGCGCGCCATCGGCGCGGCGGCGACC
>JAENVU010000053.1 GCA_016650415.1 Acidimicrobiia bacterium | reverse complement strand
GTCGAGTGGCCCAGCCGCTCAGGCGATGAGGACCTCGGCCATCTGCACCGCGTTGAGCGCAGCACCCTTGCGGAGGTTGTCGCCCGTGACCCAGAGATCCAAGGTGTTGGGCTGGCTCGGGTCCTCCCGTAACCGACCGACGAGGACCGGATCGATCCCGGCGCCGTCGAGGGCGGTCGGCGCGCCGTCACCGTCGTCGAGGAGCAGCACACCGGGGGCGTCGCGCAGGAGTTCGACCGCCTGGGCGCGCGACATCGGATCGCGGAACTGCACGTTGGCCGTCATCGCGTGGCCGACATACACCGGTACCCGGACGCAGGTCGCGGTCACCCGCATCGAATCGTCGTGCAGGATCTTGCGACTCTCGTGGACGAGCTTCCACTCTTCGCTCGTGTACCCCGCGTCCTTCACCGACCCCGCGAGCGGAATCACATTCCCCGCGATCGGTTTCGACCACACCTCACCGGGCGCGATGAACCCGTCGATCGCGGCGGCCCGGCGCAGCGACTCAGAATCACCGGCGAACTTGTTCCACTGCGCGTCGAGTTCGGAGATCCCCCGCGCGCCGGCGCCCGAGACCGACTGGTAGGTCGAGATCACCATCCGCTCGATGCCCGCGAACTTCTGCAGCGGCGACAGCGCGGTGACCAACACCATCGTGGTGCAGTTCGGACAGGACGCGATCCCGCGAGGAAGGTCGGCGAGGTCCTCGGGGTTGACCTCGGCCACCACGAGCGGCACGTCGGGTTCCATACGAAACGCCGCCGAGTTGTCGACCACCCGCGCGCCGGCCGCCGCCGCGACGGGCGCCCACTCCAACGCCAACGGCTCGTCGACATCGACGATGACGAGGTCGAGCCCGTCGAAACAGCCGTCGCGGAGGACCTCACACGTGACCTGGCCACCGGCGAAATCGAGCCGGCGTCCTTCGGACCGGGCGGACGCATACGCCCGGAGCGAGCCCACCGGGAACCGGCGCTCCTCCAGGATTCGCAACATTTCCTGGCCGACGAGACCGGTTGCTCCGATCACCCCGATATCAACCGTCACGACCGCAACCCTTCTCGAGAACCTGGTCGGAAAAGGGTATCGACCCGCCGGGAGTCGGCTTCAAGCGTTTTGCAGGTCGAAGGCGGCGTGGAGCGCTTGCACGGCCCGATCCACGTCGCCAGCAGAGACGACACACGAGATCCGAATGGACGACGTACTGATCATCTCGATGTTCACGCCTTCGTCGGCGAGGACCTCGAACATCTTGGCGGCCACGCCCGGATTCGTACGCATGCCGGCACCGATGACGCTGACCCGAGCGACATCGGCGTCGTGGGTGATCCCGGTCGATTCGAGTTCCGGCGAGATCTTCTCCATCACGCCGAGCGCGCGGTGAAGGTCGTCCTTCGGCACCGTGAACGAAATGTCGGTGTGGCCGGCGGTCGACACGTTCTGCACGATCATGTCGACGTTGACCGCGGCCTCGGCGAGCGCACGGAAGAGCGACGCGGCGACGCCGGGCCGGTCGGCGACCTGCGCGATGGTGACTTTGGCTTCCGACGTGTCGTGCGTGACACCGGAGATGATTGCTTGTTCCATGCTGGGGTCCTCCTCGACTACCCACGTGCCCGGCTCCCAGGTGAACGACGAACGCACGTGCACCGGCACGCCGTGGTTCCGGGCGAACTCGACCGATCGCAACGCGAGGACCTTGCCCCCGGTGGCGGCGATCTCCAACATCTCCTCGAACGACACGTGCGAGAGCTTGCGGGCCTCGGGCACGATCCTCGGATCGGCCGTGAACACGCCCGACACGTCGGTGTAGATCTCGCACACTTCCGCACCCAGCGATGCGGCCAGCGCGACGGCAGTGGTATCGGAACCGCCTCGACCGAGCGTCGTGATGTCCTTGGCGGTCGAGATCCCTTGGAATCCCGCAACGACCGCCACCGAACCCTGGCTCAGCGTCGACCGGATCCGATCGCCCTTGACCTCGAGAATCTTCGCCTTGCCGTGCACCGTGTCGGTGACGATCCCTGCCTGCGAACCCGTGAAGCTCACCGCATGCACACCGAGATCGATCACGGCCATGCAGAGCAGCGCCATGGAGATGCGTTCGCCGGCCGTGAGGAGCATGTCCATCTCCCGGCCGTGCGGATGGTGCGAGACGTCGTGGGCCAAACGCACCAGGTTGTCGGTCGACTTGCCCATCGCGGAGACGACCACCACGACCTGATTGCCCGCGCGTTGGGTCCGCACGATGTGGTCGGCGACGGCGCGGATGCGATCGGGATCGGCAACCGACGAGCCGCCGAACTTCTGGACGATCAGGGCCACCGACCGAGGGTACCTGGCGCTTCGGCCCGGCCTCGGACCAAAAGACCGAACGAGCGGCGGCCGAGACGCAGATTGGGGGGGGGTCGGATTTCTGCCACAATGCACCTTCGCTGCTGCCTGGGGAGGCTCCTCGTGCGTTCCATTCGTTGGCTCTCGATCTCGGTGATCGTCGCGCTTTCAGTACCGGCATTGGCCAGTACCGCGAGCGCGACCGGCCATCGGCCCGAACGGGGAGCGCGGCCGGCCGCATCCCGTCCGACCGTGACCGACGCCTCGGGCGTGGTCGTCCGCGGCAGCGTGCACCAACTCGCGGTGTTGCACGCGCCCGTCGGTGAGCCGATCACCCTGCTGCGCAAGGGCACCACGATCCAGACCGCGATCGTCGACGATCTCGGCAGTTTCAACTTCCACAACCTCAAGGCCCGATCGGGCTACACCGTCGAGATCGGCACGGGCGCGACCAAGACGGTGTCGGAGCCGGTCACCGTCCTCGATGCCCGCGATACCCCGCCCCAATCGCTCTATTCCGGCCAGCAGCTCGATGTCTCCAACCTCGGCGGCAACAGCGGATACAGCTACCTCACGACGCGCGACGGCACCACGCTCTCGGTGACGGTCGTGCTCCCCGGCCCGGCGGACAAGGGCCCATACCCGGCGGTCATGGAGTACTCGGGGTACGACCCCTCGAGTCCCTCGACCGGGCAGCCCCAATACAAGCTGCTCCTGCCCCCGAGCGGATACGCGTGGGTGGGGGTCAACATCCGCGGGTCCGGTTGTTCGGGCGGTGCGTTCAACTTCTTCGAGAATCTCCAATCGCTCGATGGATACGACGCGATCGAGACCATCGCGGCGCAGCCGTGGTCCGACGGACACGTCGGCATGGTCGGGATCTCCTACGCCGGCATCAGCCAACTCTTCGTCGCCCGCTCGCGTCCGCCCCACCTGGATGCCATCACTCCCGTCTCGATCATCGACGACACTTGGCGCGGCACGCTCTACCCGGGCGGGATCTTCAACAACGGCTTCGCACTGCACTGGGCGACCGAGCGGGTCGAGCAGAACAAGTGGCCGAACGACCGTGCCCCGGGCTGGGTCAAGGACCGCATCGCCGGCGGCGACACCACCTGCGCCGACAACATGCTCTTGCGCGGCCAGAACGTCGATCTGCTGAAGCAGACCTATGACCACCCGAATCCGTCGTCGGCGCTCGACCCCGAGTTCACCTACGACTTCCCGAACGGCAGCGATTCGCTCGCGCCCGCCGAGTTCGCGAACCAGATCACCGCGAAGGTGTTGCTGATCGGTGCCTGGCAGGACGAACAGACGGGCGGCCACTGGGCCAACATGATCAACCGGTTCGCACCCACCACCCTCGTCAAGGTCATCGGACAGAACGGCGTTCACACCGAGGCCCTCGACCCCACGACGCTGCGGGCGACCACCGAGATGCTCGACCTCTACGTCGGTCATCGCGTCCCGGCCGTCTCCGGATTCATGCGGGCATTCGCGCCCGCGCTGTGGACCGCCATCACCGGGATCGGCGGCATGTCGATTCCGCCCGATCGGTTCGCCGGGGCCACCTACGACAACGCCCGGGCCTGGTACGAGGCCGAGCAACGGGTCCAGATCCTGTGGGAGACCGGCAACGCCGAAGGGTTCGCTCCGGGCACGCTCATGCCGCGTGGCGCATCCGTGTACAGCGCCTGGCCCATTGCCGAGACCCACGCCCGAACCTGGCACCTGCGGACCAACGGTCGTCTCCGCAAGCAGCCGGGCGCCAACCATGACCCGGCGGACGAATACCGCCCGGACCCGACGCTCCGGCCGCGCACCAACTTCAAGGGGGGCAACATCTGGGGCGCCGACCCCAACTACGACTGGCAGCCGGTCGTGGACGGCGCATCGCTCTCCTACCTCACCGCGCCGCTGCGCCACACCATCAGCGTCGCCGGAACGGGCAGCGTCGACCTCTGGATCAAGTCCAACGCGACCGACGACGACGTCCAGGTGACGATCAGCGAAGTGATGCCCAACGGCCAAGAGCGCTACGTGCAGAACGGTTGGTTGAAGCTGAGCCACCGCAAACTCGATGCGGCGCGCTCCACCCAGCTCAACCCGTACCACTCGGACGAACTGTCCGACATGCGCGACATCACGCCGGGCCGGTTCGTCTCGGCCCGAGTCGCACTGCTGCCCTTCGCCCATCAGTTCCGGGAGGGAAGCCAGATTCGGCTCACGATCCAGGCTCCGGGCGGTGACCGGCCGGAATGGGCGTTCGATACGCCGGCCACAAACGGGTCGATCGTGAACCTCGTCGCCCATGACGACAGTCGACCCTCGCGCTTGGTGCTCCCGATCGTCCCGGGCCCGGATCTCGGCGCGACTCCCGCACCGTGCCCGTCGACTCGGGCCCAGCCGTGTCGGGCCTACGTGGTCCCGGCACCGAACCACTCCGTCCCGACCTCCTAGACTCCGCCGCCGTGTCCAAGGCAGCGAAACGAGAACGACAGAAGGAAAACCGCGAGCGCGCCCGGATCGAGCGCGAGCGGATGCAAAAACGGCAACGGCAGGTGAAGGCCACTCGAGGGCTGCTCTTTCTCCTTGCCCCGCTCGCCGTCATTGCCATCATCATCGCGTTGACCAGCGGGTCCGACACCCCGACGCGTGACTACAAGGCCGCGCCGAAGGTCACGATCGACACGAAGAAGACCTACACGGCGACGATCGACACCACCGAGGGCAACATCGTGGTGGCGCTCGACGCGGAAGCCACCCCGAACGCGGTGAACAGCTTCGTGTTCCTCGCGAAGAACAAGTTCTACGACGGGCTCTGCATCGACCGGCTGATGCCGGGATTCGGCATCCAGGGTGGTTCGCCGAAATGTGACCGCGGCGGCGGCCCCGGCTACACGGTGACCGACAAGCCCGCCCCCGACTTCGCGGTCGGCTCGTTCGTGGCCGCCCGGTCGGCGGACCAGGCCGCCGGGACCTTCGGTTCGCAGTTCTACATCGTGTCCGGCAACGAGTCGGCGGTCCCGAAGGACGATCTCCAGTTCGGTTCGGTGGTCACCGGGTTGGACGTCGTCACCAAGATCGAGAAGCAGAACACGAAGCCGCCGGGCAGCGACATACCGGAATCGGTCGTGCGGATCAACAAGGTGACGATCGCCACCGGGAACACTCCAGCCACCAGCTCCACTTCGGCACCGTAGAGGCCACGATCGGCGCAGCCGGTCAGGGCAGCCGGTCAGGGCAGCCGGTCAGGGCAG
>JAENVU010000052.1 GCA_016650415.1 Acidimicrobiia bacterium | reverse complement strand
TCGAGGTTGAGCCACCACGAGGGATGACCCTCGTCCCATCCGTTCATCGCGAGCACGACGAGATTCGGGCCGTCATCGATGTAGCCGACGATGACGCGGCGCTCCTGGCCTGACTTCTTCCCGACGGTCGTGAGGCGGAGCGCTCCCCATCCGCGTTTGCTCGACGGGGTCCACAGAAAGCGCCCGCCACTGACCTTGTTCAACGCTCGATGGACGCGCCAGAACGCATGCTTGAACCACAGCGGAGGGAGCTTCGGCGGTTGGGCACTCTCGGTGCCTCCTTCGGCGCGGGTCTCCTTCCTTCGAAGGTCCATCCCTTCCCATCCTCTCGTGCTCGCGAGTAGCGAATGCCGTGATCTGTCCTTCGGGCATCGTGGCGCTCACGACGTGCTCGGAGTAGGGGCGAAAGTCTGTGGTGCTGACCATGTGACAGTGGAGAAAGTGACTTTGTGCCGTACCGAGATCGGAGTGGCCGGGTCAGGCTGGCAGCATGATGTCTGGCATGCGTTCAGTGGTCGTGACGGTCGCCGTCGCGTCCGTCCTCGCCGGGTGTGGGAGCGGTTCGAAGACCGTGCCGTCCACGTCCGGACCATCCTCGAGTTCCACGTCTGCGCCGGGACGGTCGACGGTGCAGCCCGGGACCGCCGTGTGGCCGTTCGCTTCCAGTTCCACCCGCTTCTCCGATCCGGTGAAGGCGGTGCGTGGGTTCGCGACGACCTACCTGGGCTTCGTCGACCCGATTGTGGGCCGGTTCCGGCCGGGTGACGTCCGTTCGGGTGAGGTCATCGTCAGGCCGACGAGTTCGGGCCCCGAAACCACCGTGACGGTGCGCAAGCTGGGCCCGGACGACACGTGGTGGGTGCTGGCCGCCTCCGCGCCGAGTTTGGGGCTCGAGTCGCCGTCTGCCCTGACCTCCATCACGTCGCCGGTGACCCTGTCGGGCACCAGCACCGCGTTCGAAGGCACGGTCAGCGTCGAGATCCGCGAGGACGGCACGCTCACCCCGGTTGCCACCGACTTCGTCACCGGTGGGGCGAACGGTGAGATGGGCCCGTTCTCGAAGGCCATCTCCTTCAGCACGCCGACCGCGACCAGCGGCAGCGTCATCTTGAAGACGTTCGGGACCGAGAACAACGTCCTCTGGGAAGCGACGGTCGTGCGGGTGCAGTTCGCCACCCCATAAGCGACGCGCCGGTACGCGTGGCGGCAGCAGTGCTCCGCAGTCGCTCCCCTGAACGGCGCTCGGACTACTTGACGGTCAGGACGGAGTGCATGCCCTTGGCGAAGTGGCTCTCGATGGTGCCGTCGTCCTGCTCTTCGGTGACGTTGCAGAACAGCACGTAGTCCCCGGCCTTCAACTTTAGCGTGACCTGCTTCGACGACTGCGCCTCGATGTCTTCGATCTCGCCGATCAAGGCTCCCTTGGGAAGCTCGTCTTCGACGACGGCGCCGTCGGCGTCGGTCGGGAGCGCATCGGCGTCCTTCGCGGCGACGACCACCATTTCGTGGGTCTCCCCGCCGGCGTTGTCGCCCGTGAACTCGATGTCGCCGGCGTCGACGGTGACCGGATCGGGTTCCACGATCCATTCCGAGAGCGTGACGTCGACACTCGGTGAGTCGTCGCCGCTACAGGCGGTGAGACCCAGCCCGAGAACGACGACTCCAATCGCTGCGCAGATCCTGATGTGTGGTGTGACCGTCATGATGCCCCCCGGTATCCGAACTTCCCGGCGTGAGGGTAGCGGTCCTGCACGGCGCGGTCCACCCTCTCGGCTTCTTCTCCTGTAGCGTCGGCCTCTGGCTCGACGCAGGGCGAGCCAGAAAGGCAGGGATGGAAATGCGCGACCAGGTCCGCCTGCCGAGCGACAATCTGTACGCCGCATGGAACGCGCACGACGCAGATGCGGTCGCTGCGGTGTATGCCGAGGGTGCCGATTTCTTCGACGTGGTCTCGAGCATCATGACGAAGAGTCGAGACGAGATACGCGCGCATGCAGTTGATTGCTTCGCCGCCTTCAGCGACGTGGGGCTCGCTCGGCAGACGCTGCTGATCGACGGAAACGCTGGTGCGGATCGGTGGGTCATGCGAGGTACCCATACCGGCAAGTACCAAGGAGTCCCGGCGACGGGGAACGTGATGGAAGTTGCCGGCGCGACGTTCTCCGAATACGACGAAGACGGCCTCGTGATCTGCGCCACGAACTACGTCGACGTACCGGCGTTCCTGCGCCAGCTCGGAATCGACTGAGAACTCGTCGACGGCTCGTGACGAGGGCCTCCGGCGAATCCGCGATCGTTAGTGACGGTGCCGGCTCACGTTCGAGAGAAACGGGATCAGGCCGTCGAGGAAATCGTTCTGCGGGCTTGCCGCGGCCGGATCGTTGTGGGCATAGGTCGACGCCCGGTTGACCAGGGTCAGGTTCTGCGCCGGAATACCGGATTGGGCGGCCAGCACCTGCGCAGTGTCGAGCACCCCCTGGCCGCCGAGCGCCGCGCCGAACGCGTAGATGAGCGTGTTCGGCCGGAGGTCGTGACCGTGAATCGCCTTCACATCGAGAATGCCCTGGGCCGGATTCGCGTTCCCGTCCGCGACTGCACCGGCGTCGATCGTGAGTCGCATCGGGTGGTACCACGCGCTGCCGTCGAGGTTCCGTAACCCGGTGCCGGAGAGCATGGTCGCGTACCGCTGGATCGGTGAGATCGCGCCGGCACGGTCCCATCCGCGCGGGTCGCCGGACGCCGCCAGCTGACCCACGTGGACCTGCGCGGCTCGGAGATTCGGCGGTGAGGAGTTGGCGTCGATCGCGAAGCCGAACTCGGCCTCGTTGGTCGCGGGCACCGGGGCTTTGATGTTGTCGGGCAGCAGCGCGAACGTCTGGCCGAGCGATGCACCACCAGGGTCGATGATGGTCGACGTGGCTCCCGTCGCCGAGTAGAGCCCGAGAAACGGAGCCGGGATCCCGCCGAAGGAGAGCCACGGAGATGCGGTCTGCAGGTTCGCCAGCGAGAGGTTCGCCTGGTCCGGGGTCACCGGAGTCGGGTTGCTGCCGCCGTCGATGTAGACGAGCCCGGCCAGGTCGCGACCCCCGGGAACGCCGTTGAAGTCCCAAGTCGCGTAGGCGGTCGTGATCGAACCGCCGAGCGAGTGCCCACCGAGTACGACCGTGCGGCCGTGCTCGCCCGCCGCTTCGACGACCCGATGGAGGTCTTCGATCTCGACGTTCATGCCCCAGCCGCGCGCGTAGGACACCGTCGAGTCGGGAATCAGCTGGAAGTGGTCCGTGACGGTGGGATCGGTGAGCCAGCCGAGGTAGTAGTCGAACAGCGTCCGGTTGGTGGTCTTGCCCTGCTTGGCCAGGTTCAGTACCGAGTGATCCTCGAGCAGGTTCTCGCGACGTTCCACCGACCACACCTGCCACCGGCCGCGCGTGGCGCGCACGATGTCCTGGGCCAAGGGAAGGAAGTAGGCCGAGCCGGCCGAGGTCCCCGGGTTCAGCACCAGCACGTTGTGGGCCGACGCGGGACCGATCGCCAGGACACCGACGCGGTCGAGATGGTCCGGCGTTGCCGGGTCATCGAAGCCGGGCATCCAGGTGAAGCGGACCTGGCCGCACCGCGTGAGGCGATCGAAGCCGTGACACTCGTCCGTCGACGGGAACACCCGATCGAATGGCCCCGTGCAGGCCGTCGCGACCGTCGCCACCAGTGCGACCACCAACACCAACACACCACGCCGAGTTCGACCCATCATGTCCACTCCTCCCGATTTGGAGACTGTGAACCCCGTCCGGCTGACGTGTCAAGCCGACCCGTATTGGCGATCGCTTTGGCGCGATGCGCCGAACCCTGGCCGGGGTCGTGCGGTCGGGTCAGCGCGACGGCGTGCGGAGGACGAGGAGGAACTGACCGCCACCCGACTCGACCTCGGTGGCGAGGTCCAGATCCGGCGTGAGTCGGGTCACGCGGTCTGCGAGCCACGTCGCCGCCTGGTCCGCATCAGCGCGGGTGGGGCAGCGAGCCATGATCTCGCGGCCACTCTTGCGGGCCAGCCGTTCGAGGGTCGCGAGGATCGGTGCCGGATCGACCACGAAGAGGTCCGCCGACCACGGCACGACCGGCGCGATCGCTCCCTTCTTGGTGTTGCACGCACGATGGGCGAGTCGCTGGCTACCGGCGACGGATCCGACCCCTTTGGCCTTCGCCTTGGTGGTGACGCTGTCGATGCTCGGCCCGCGAGCGTCGTTCACCGACATTTCGGGGTCCACCGGCTCGTCGCACAACCAACATCGCCAGGCATCCGCCCGGCCGACCTCGTCCAGCCGGCTCACCGATGCTCCTCGAAGTGGTACCCGGCGCGCATCCCGAACGGTACCCGCGCCTCGGGGCGGGTTGCTGCCAGTGTCGGAGGGACGAGGAACCTGATACGCACTCGCGGTTGCAGCGGTGGCCTGAGGAGTCGTAGTACGCGAGTGTCGGCTGGGGGCATCGGATACTCGACGGTTCCGGTCGGCCGCGAGGTCGTCATCTGCTGTCGGGCCGAGTCCGTATGAAGGTTTGTAGGAGGCCCTCCGGCAGGCCTCGACGAGGACGGGGCGATCCACTACGCCCTGGTGAGCGTGAGTCAGAGCATTGTCGCGACTGGAGTATTCAGGCCTGCCCGACGACGAAGATGAACACGTTCGTGTCGAAGGTGATGCTGCCGTCCTCGGCGATGAACGGCTCGACGGACTTGTGAGTCGCCTCCTCGACAGCTTGCAGTCCAGCGAGACCGATAGCCATCTGAGTAGGCCCCGCCGCCCTCGTGCCGCGCCAGAACTGGTCCCAGCTGCCGTACTCGAACGGGCAGTTGACCTCACCTGTGCTCAACACCTCGATACCAGCCGACCTGAAGCCCTCTTCGAGCACTCCGGGGGCAGAGAGGCGAAAGGGACCGCCAGGCTTGCCGCCGGGAGGCGGCTTGGGCATGAACTGACCAAGAGCCTCAAGAACGGGCTTGTAGGAGACCATCTCGGGTGGGCCGAAGAGCCCAGCCACAATTGATCCACCAGGCTTGCACACCCTTTTGAGTTCCTGGAGCGCGGTGCCCAAGTCCGCGGCGTATTGCACGGAATTGGCAGCGAAGACCACATCAAACTCGTTGTCTTCGAAGACGAGTTCCTCGATGCCCCCCACCTGGAAATCGATGCCATCAAAAGTCTTGTTCGCGTAGTCGACCATGCCCTGAGCGGCATCGACCCCGACGACCGCAGCGCCAGCCCTATCGATCAGCTCGGTCGAGTTTCCGGCACCGCAGCCGATATCGAGGACGTGCTTGCCCGAACCAATATCTGTTGCCTCCATCATCGCTCGAAACAGCGGTGAATGATTCAGCTCGTGTGAGGCCCAACCATCGGGCTCAACCCCCCAGAGCTGTCCCTGAGCGACTTCTGATCCCATCGCCGCATCGTAGTCACACTCGTTGACGCGGGCACCGGAGTGACGCAGCCGCCGAGGACAAGCGGGCGATCTACGCCGAGCTCGACGTGGACGTCACCATGACCCTGACGGCGCCGGAGATGGTCTCGCTCAACTCGCCGCGGACTGGTTCTCCGAACACCTGACGTGACGTTGAGCATCAACGTGTCGGAGGGGGCCTGCGGCATCGTCGGATCGATGACCGCGATCGGCGGGTGTGCCCGCGCAGCGTGGGTGGCGAAGAAGTTGCCGACGTAGCCGCCATCGTTCGTGGAGCACTGCTCCCGCGCCGTCAGGGACCTCCAAACGGGATCCCGTCATCGGGATGCGACCAGCGATGCTTGCCTATGGTCGCGTTTACACGAACACCGGTGCGTTCGATGTCGACGGTCTCCAGAACTGCGACCAGATCAGGCCTGCGAGCGGGCCGCTTTGGGGGCACTACGCTCCGGTCGCGTGTCCGTGCCGACCGAGACGTCGTCTCAATCCGACCTCGAACGAGCTCATCGCCCGTTCCTGCAGGATTCAAAGCGATGGCTGGTGTTCCCGTGGTGGTCATTCCTGCTGCTGGGCGTCGGCACAGGGTTCGTCGTCTGCTCCATGGTGTTCGACCCGTCGAGGATGAGCGTCCTCGCCTGGACGCCCTTTCTCCCGCTCTCCCTGCTCACCGGATACGCCACCGCGAGGGTCTGGTGGCGGGTCGTGCACCGTCAGACATGGTGGCGGATCGGCTCCGGCGGGCTCTGCATCCAGGGCGCGCTCCTCGGGGCACTCACCATTGGTGTGGGGGGTGTCGTGGCCATCGGCGACCCGCCCCTCTACTTCCTCGACGCGTTGATGCCGGGGCTGTTCGTCGGCATGGCGATCGCGCGAGTCGGGTGCCTCTGCGCCGGCTGCTGCGCGGGACGACCGACCGAGTCCCCGTGGGCGTTGTGGTCCTACTCCGGGCGCGCCGGGGAGCGAACGGCCGACAGTCCGCGCTGGGAGCAGAACCGGGCATGAGTGGTGGGACCGGCGTACGACGCATGATGGCGTCGGGAGCCGTGATAATTGTGGGTCTCGTGGCGAGCGCCTGTTCCGATGGTGGTTCCGGAGCGGGCTCGAAGCCGAGCGGAGCGAGTGCCGCTCGGCGCCCGGAGACCCCGAAGCCCGCGATCGGCTCCGGGCGGATCGCCGCCGGCACCACTGGCTCGTTCGAGTTCACCGGTGCACCGTCGCTCGTCGACCGACCCCTCAGGGTCTGGTACGACGCGCCGGACGATCTGATCACCGCCAAGGTGCTGGTCGTGATGCACGGTCAGCAGCGCAACGGCGAGGAGTACCGGGACACCTGGATCCCGTACGCGCGCGCGCAGAACGCGTTGTTGATCGTGCCGGAGTTCCCCGACGACGACTATCCCGGATCGAACAGCTACAACCTCGGCAATATCGTCGACGACAACGGCACGCCCCGTCCCGAGCGCGAGTGGAGCTACTCGGTGATCGAGCCCCTGTTCGACGGCGTCCGGGCCGAGACCGGGACCGAGAGCGAGGGGTACTACCTCTACGGGCACTCGGCCGGGGCCCAGTTCGTCCATCGCTTCATACTGCTGGAACCCACCAATCGCGTCCTGCGCGCCGTGAGTGCCAACGCCGGTTGGTACACCGCCCCCGAGGCCGACGTCGAGTTCCCGTACGGCCTCGAGGACAGCCCCGTGACCGACGCCGGGCTGCGGCGGTCCCTCGGTGCCCCACTCGTCGTGCTCCTCGGCGAGGACGACGTCGAGACCGACACCGACAACCTCCGCCAGACACCCGAGGCGGAACGCCAGGGGTCCAACCGTCTCACACGAGGTCGCTTCTTCTACGAGGTCGCTCGGAAGCGAGCGGCGGCGCTCGAGACGCCGTTCACCTGGGAGATCCAGACCGTACCGGGCGCGGAGCACTCCGACGAGGAGATGGCACCCGCGGCCGCCGACGCCCTGTTCGGATAGCCGGGCTCAGGACTGGCGGGCTGGCAACCGCACGTCGAGCTCACCGACGTCGCCTCGCAGCACCACCTTCGGGTTCAACGCACCGAGGAGTGCCGGCGCCTGCGCGGAGTCACACGGTCGGGGCTGGTACGCGACGACGGCATTGTCGGTCTGGATGCACCGCATCCGCAGTGTGACCCGATCGAGAGAAGCGAACTCCGTGGTCAGCACCAATCCGAAGCCCGGTGCGTTGTCGGTGAAGCGACCACGAGTCGTGAACACGTAGTTGCCGAGGGAGTAGACGACGGGCATGCCGTCGACGATCTCGACCGGTTGGACGACGTGGGGGTGTAGCCCGATGACGAGGTCGTACCCGGCTGCGGCAAAGGCGTGGGCGAACGTGCGTTGGCGGGCGTCGACCGGCGCGTAGTTCTCGCCCCACTGCACGTGCGCGACGACACGGTCTGCGCCGGCCCGGCGCGCGAGCTGGATGCTGTCGGCGATCGTCGTCGCGTTGAGCTGATGGATGCCGGGTCGGCCGGTCCGGGCGATGTTGATGCCGCTGTCGTCGGCAAAGCCCACGACGCCGATCGTGCCGGAGGTCGTCTCGATCAGCAGGGGAAGACGTGCCGCCTCCTTGTCTGCTCCGGCACCGAACGTCAGCAGACCCGCCGCACGCAGGTTGGACTGGGTGTCGGCCAGGCCCGGGCTTCCGAAGTCGTACACGTGATTGTTCGACAGCGAGAACACGTCGATGCCGATGTCCGCGAGCGCCGCCGCCGTCCGGGGCTGGGCCCGGTAGACGTAGCGCTGCAACGGGTCGATGACCTCTCGGTGATCGGTGAGCGGACCCTCGGCGTTCGCGATGACGAGATCGGAGTCCTTCGGTGGCCGCACCCGGGCGGCCGGGAACGTCATTCCCTGTTGATCGAGCGTCGGTTGGCCGGCATCGCCGAGCAGGGTGTCGCCGAGCCAGGTGATCGCGACGTTGTCGCCCCGGTCGACGAGGGACACGCGAGGTGCTCCCTCGGCGGGGTTCGCGACCGGGGTGGCGGTGGTGGCGGCGACCACACCGCCGAGGCACAGGCAGCCGGCGATGACCGTGGCGACAACGGCACGCCGCAGTGGGCGTGGCAGGCGGCGGCGACGACGTCGCTTGCGCGGCGGCGGGGCTACGGAAGCTTGGGCGTCCGCACTGGTCGGCAGGAGGTCGAGACTCACGAGCTCCGCCCCCCGACGGGGGCGTACCGGCTCGGACGGGTCCGGGCCCGGTACTCCTCGGAGGACAGGTACTCCTCGACCCGACCGTCAACCATCACGCACACGTGATCCGCGATCGCGAGCTCGGCGGGGTCGTGGGTGACGAGCAGGATCGTGCCCCGGTAGTGCGCGACGATCCGACGGAACAACTCAGCCGACCGGGCGTCCAGATTGCTCGTCGGCTCGTCAAGCAGAAGGATCCGCGGGCTGCCGAGGATGGCGCGTCCGAGGGCGAGGCGTTGGCGCTGACCCGTGCTGAGATTGCCTCCACCTTCGGTCAACCAGGCCGAGAGCCCGCCGGGCAGATCTTCCACGAGTTCGTCGATGCGACACGTCATGATGACGTGCTCGAGCTGCTCGTCGGTTGCCGAGCGGTACCGGTACGACAAGTTCCGCTTGACCGTGCCGCGCATGAGCGGAAGGTCGGGGCTGACCATGCCGACGGCGCGGTAGGTCGACCGCCGCGTGCACGACGTGAGCAGCTGGTCGTCGATCACGATCTCGCCGGAGTCGGGTTCGAGGAATCGGGCGAGCAACGCGAGCAGCGTCGACTTCCCGGCGCCGTTGGCGCCCGTGATGGCGAGGATCTCGCCGCCCTGGACGGTGAGGTTCACGTCGTCGAGCACACCGGCGACCGAGACGTCGCGGAACTCGATCCGTCCCGCTCGGGGCCGCAGCGGAACGAGGTCGTCGCTCTCGACCGGCATCGTTGCGCGGTTGAAGAAGTCGTGGAGCTTGCGTCGTGACACCTGGGCTGCCGGCCAGTACTCGTTCACCCGCCCGAGGATGCGGATCGGTCCACTGAGGAACCGCACCGCGGTGATCGCCGCGACGATATCTGCGACCGTCGCCTGTCCGCGCGGAATGGCGAAGGCACCGACGACCAGGACCGCGCTGACCGCGAGCGATCCCGTCGCGGACGAGATGCCACGGAGGCGGCCGCGGGTCATCACCATCCGATTGTCGGCCCACACCAGATCGTCGCTCTGGGCCTCGAGCCGGGCGCGCTCCCCCGCCGTGCGCCCGAAGACCTGCACCACGGCGAGCGATCGGACCTGCTCGATGATGTTGCTGGCGAGCAACGATCGGCGCCAGCGTACGGCTCGGGTCGCACGCCGGACCCGGTCGCTGGCCGCGAGCGACACGGCGGTGCCGACCAGGAGGACACCCACCACGGCCAACGCGGCGAGCGCGTTCGTGAACACGAGGACGCCCACGCCGCCGACGACGATGATCGCGTTGACGATGCCCCGAGCGAGCCCGCGCGACAGCCAGGTCCGCAGCGTCGACAGGTCGCCGGTGAAGCGCAGGATCAGTGCACCTTGCGACGACCGCGCGACGGCACGGGTCGGCAAGTCAGTGAGGTGATGGTGGAGGTCGACCCGGATGCGGCCGACCGCGTCGTAGCCGGCCTGCTCGGCGTACGTGAACTCGGCGCCCCGCGCGATCGCGAGGACCATCGCCACTGCGGTGAAGAGTGCTGCGATCGACAGCAGGTCGGATGGCTGGACGGCCGGGGTCTGGAAGCGGTTGATCGCGATGCGGATGAGGAGCACCGAGGCGACGACGCATGCGCCCTGGACCAACCCGATGACCACCAGGAGCAGGACGTCCCGACGGGTGATGCCGAACGACCGGTGGGTGCGTGCGGTCATGCGAATCCGCCTATACCGGGCTCGACGAGCGAGATCGGTGCTGCCTCGAGATCCACCTCGTCGTCCACCTCGACCCGTTGTGCGAGCGCCTCGAGCTGCTCGAGGTCGATGTCGTTGCCCTTGAAGAGCACGCTCGCGATGTCGGGGTCGCTCAGGCGTGGTGTCGCGATCACCGGAACCGGGCAATGGTCCGCGGCTTCCCGGTGCGCGAGCGGAGAGCGCGTCAACAGGCCCGAGACGCACCGCACCGGCATGTCGAGGTCGAGGAGGTGACGACTGCCGGCGAGTGCGCCCATGGCGTCGCTCGCGGCGAAGATCACGCCGTCGACGTACTCCCGGAAGATCTCGCTCCGGAGGAGCTGCGCGGTCTCGGT
The DNA here is from genome assembly GCA_016650415.1 of Acidimicrobiia bacterium. Lineage (GTDB taxonomy): Bacteria > Actinomycetota > Acidimicrobiia > IMCC26256 > JAENVU01 > JAENVU01. Next base: position 5,386 of record JAENVU010000052.1, on the reverse strand, counting down.
CTGGAACAGACCGTCGGCGATCTCGATGACGATGTCGGAGCAGCCCTCGTTGGTCAGGTGGTCGACGAGCTGGACGAATCCGGCCTCGACCACCTCGAAGGGGATGCGGAACGTGGTGGGCAGTCCGATGTCGGTGAAGTCGGCGACGCAATGGGCGCCGGCGTCGGTCATGACCCAGTAGTCGGCTCCCGACCCGGTGCCGGTCGCCTTGGCCGCGCCTGGCATTCCGCCTGCGAGCCAGACGCCGCGGACCAGGGACTCGACCGTGGTCGTCTTGCCCGAGTTCATCGCCGTGCCGAACACCGCGATCGTCGACGGCCGTTCCACGCATGGGGGCGACGTGTCGAGCGCGAACTGGGAGATGTTGATCGGCATGCCGTACCGGTCGCCGAGGAGGCCGAGCGCCGTGATGGTGGTCGCGCGCCGAACGGCGCCGCTCCGGGACTGGACCGTCGAGGCGATTCCGCCCGAGGCGACCAGGCTGGTGCGCCCGAGTCGGATCGGCACGTAGCTCTCGAACTGATCGGTCGCGTAACGGTCTCCGTAGACGACGAGGATCTCGTCCCCGACATGCAGGCGGGCTCTCCGGCCGTTGGTCAGCTCGATGCGTCCGTGCTGACCGATCCGGTCGACGCGCGCCAGCACCACATCACCGGCGCGCGGTCGCACGGCGCCGGAGAGAAGCGTCGGCACCTGCCCGTCGGCGAACAGGTCGTCGACATTCATCCGTCGGGTCGTGAACGCCGCCTTGACGCGCTGCATCCGTTCCCGGCGCAGCGGATCGGCAACCGTCTCGCGCACCCACCTCGGGTGGCTCCTACCCGTCGGCGCGACGCCGGCATCGCCAAGACTCGCCATCGCCATCGTCATCCCTTCCCGAGCGCTTCGGTTCGCGCGGGCCCACCCAGTCCCTACGGCGGTCTCCGACCGACGGAGGTTCGCTCACTCTCTGCATCTCGGACGGCGTGCCCACATCGGAATGCGGGGATCTCCGGATACTGTTTCTGCCGTCGCCCTCGAGTGGTTCGTCACCCTTCAGGAATCCGCAATAATAGCACATATGGGAGCAACCGCCTGGCGCCTCACCGCGGCCGCCGTCTCACTCTGCGTGCTCGGCGCCTGCGGGGCCGGCTCCGGTGCCGACTCGGGGGCGAACCAGACCACCACGACGCAGGTGTCACCGATCCCGAGCACGCTGCCGGGTATCCGCAGCACGAGCGACGTGCTGAGTCGGACGGTGCCGGCCGCCGGTGAGACGACGCCGGTACTGCGCAGCGGCGACGTGTCGGAGGATGTCGCGATCTGGGTCGATCCGACCGACCCGGGCCGGAGCACGATCATCGGGACCGACAGTCACGGCATCGCGGTGTACGACCTCGGCGGCGGACTGCTGCAGTACCTCAAGGACGGTCGGTTGCAGAGCGTCGACATTCGGAAGGGATTCGGCCTCGGCGGCCGAACCGTGGATCTCGTCACCGCCGGCAATCGGGACACCAACACTCTCGCCATCTATGTCGTCGACCCGGTCACGCGCACGCTCACGAACGTGGCGGCGCGCCCGATCCAGCCGACGCTGGTCACCTTCGGGTCCTGCATGTATCGCAGCGCCACGACCGGAACCTTCTCCATGTTCGTCACCAGCGCCGAGGGCACCGTCGAGCAGTGGGAGCTGTTCGAGGTCGGGGGTCGGGTGGATGCGCGGAAGACCCGCGAGCTCAGCATTGCCCCGGGGCAGGCGTTGGGCGCCTGCGTCGCCGACGACGGGTTGGCACGCTTGTACGTCGGAGAGAAGAAGGGTGGCATCTGGCGCTACGGCGCCGAACCGGATGCGACCGAGCCTGCGGTGAAGATCGATGCGATCGGATCGACCGGGCATCTCGCTGCCGACGTCGAGGGGCTCACGATCGCGTACGAGGGCGACGCAGCCGGGTATCTCATCGCGTCGAGCGAGGGCAACAACTCGTATTCCGTGTACCGACGTTCCGGCCCCAACGCCTTCGTGCAGCGGTTCGACATCCGCGGTGGGCTCATCGACGGGGCCGAAGACAGCGACGGGATCGATGTGACGACCGCGAACCTCGGACCCGCGTTTCCCGACGGCATCTTCGTGGCTCAGGACCGCAGCAACGACGACGGGAACCAGAACTTCAAGCTCGTCCCCTGGGGGGGCATCGTCGCCCCGCAGTGAACAGGACCGGTGATCTCCGCTGCCCGGCAGGGAACGGACGAGCAGGCCGGTGATCTCCGAGGTCGGTATCACGTCGATTCAAGGTCCGGTCCGATCGATGCCGATACATCTCCTGGCGGAGTTGGTCCGGACGGATCAGGCGCCGCCGGACGCCGACCGAGAGGACCTCGACGATGCCGTACGCGACGACTTCAGCGCGCGGCTCCGTGCGTCTGCTCTCCCTGGGCGTGGCGGTTGCGCTGCTCGCGCTTGGTGTCGTCATCGCGCCGCTCGGTTCCGAGCCGGCCCGCGCGGACCGTGGAACTCCGGCGGTGCGGCGCGCATCGGTCGGCAGGCGTCCACCGGCGAACGGCCGGCTGCGACAGCAACGAGGACGCCGCCACCGTGCCCATCGTCCGCACCACCGGATCGCTCGGCCCACCACGACGACGAGCACGACCATCCGGACTCCGGTGGCGGCGAGCCCCACGCCGGTGGTGGCGCCGATCGCGCCGCCATCCGCCGCCGCGCCGGCTTGGCACGCGTCGATCGCCCCCGCAACGACGGGTTCGTTCGTGTTCGATGGCTACGCACCGCTGCGGGACCGACCGTTGCGAGTCTGGTACTGGGCGCCCGCCGACCTCGCCGACGCCAAGGTGCTCTTCGTGATGCACGGGCAGTCCCGGGCGGCCGAGTCCTATCGGGACAGTTGGGTGGACGAGGCCCGAGATGCCCACGCCCTCCTCGTCGTGCCCGAGTTCTCCGACGCGCTGTATCCCGGCAGCGATGCGTACAACCTCGGGAACGTCGCCACGGAGTCCCCCAGCCGGTGGAGCTACTCGATGCTCGAACCACTGTTCGACTACATCCGGGCGGACACGGGAACCCGCAGTGAGTCGTACCTGCTCTACGGTCACTCGGCCGGTGCTCAGTTCGTGCACCGCTTCCTCCTCCTCGTTCCGGACAATCGCGTGGAGCGCGCCGTCGTCGCGAATGCCGGCTGGTACACGGCACCCGAGACCGAGATCGACTTCCCGTACGGCCTCCGTGGAAGCCCGGTCCGCCCTGCGGCGCTCTCGCACGCGCTCGCGATGCGCCTGACGGTTCTGCTCGGAGAGAACGACACCGATCCGAACGCCCCGGACCTTCGCCACACCGCCGCCGCCGACCGGCAGGGGCTCGACCGCTTCACGCGCGGCCTCTTCTTCTTCGCCGCGGGGCGGAGCACCGCAGCCGCGCTGGGGGCGCCGTTCGGCTGGTCGTTGCAGACGGTTCCCGGCGTTGCCCACTCCAACGGCGGCATGGCGCCGTTCGCCGCGCGAGAGCTGTTCAGCTGACGTCGTCCGCGCGGCGCTGACAGGCGTGCGCGCGGCGAGCGACGACGGGTTGCTCCCGCCATCAAGGTTCAGAACGTGGACACAGGTGCGGATCGAACGCGAGGACGACTGCCTGCAGCTGACCGTCCGCGATGCCGGTGTCGTCAGCCGTCAATGGGTTCCCGGTGTGGGCCTGTCATCGATGCGGGTGCGGGCCGCCGAGGTCGGGGGGACGGTCCAGGTGACGACGAACGTGGAGGGTCACTCGTGTGGGCGCGGCTTCGCCTCGGCTGAGGAGCCTTGGTGTCGGAGGCACGGGTGGTTCCGTCCGCTGACCGGTCCGGTCCGGGCCGAGCTCGAACCGGTCTTCGAAGGGTCTACTCCGAGCGGCGATCCTGGGATTGCGCTTGGTTGCCTCGGATGAACGGCTCCAGGAGGCCATCCGGCGGAATCTGGAGGACGCCCGGCGGCTGGCCCGTCAGGGCCGGAGCCGGGTGGACCCAGACGCGGCGAAGGCTCTTGCGGTGTTCACCGAGCGACGAGGCAAGCTCTTGGAGCTGCACTATGCCGACAAGATCAGTGCGGACCTGTTCGCCGAGGAGGAGCGAAAGCTCGCACAGTCGATTGAGCAGGCCGAGGCTCAGCTCGCCGAGGCCAAGGCCGACGACGAGCTCGAGGACCTCAGCGAGCGATTCGAAGCCGTCGTAGCCGTACTCCAGGAGCTCGACGTCGATCGAGTGTGGGAGGCGGCGACCGAGCAGCAGCGTCGAGTCCTGATCGATGAGCTCGTGGAGGGCGTCTCGATCTTCCCGGATCATCTGGAAGTCGCCGTGCATGGCGTTCCGAGGTTGAATGTCCTGCTCAGCGAGGTGGGACTCGCACAGTCGCAGAACGCTGGTGTCGGAGGGGGGACTTGAACCCCCACGCCCGTTAGGGCACTAGCCCCTCAACTTAGAAACGGGTTGCCGCGCGGTCCGGTCTCGTCGCGTTTCCGCTGGTCACCGGGCTCCACGCCCCGTACTTATGTTCGACCGTCCGCGCTTGTCCGGCACCGTGCGGCAGAAGTTCGGGCAGAAGTGTTTGACCCCTCACCTGCGCATCACGACTCGGTGAGCAGTCCGCTCGCGTCGAGCATCCACCGCGCACCACCAGGACTCGCCACGAATCCTCCATACTGGGGAGGCAGTCCGCGACGCGATCCCGTACAACTGGAGCCAGCAGCGGCGTTCGGGCAGTGCCGGTGCCACAAGCCGACAGCCGGGGACGTCTCAGCACGCCCCGGCTGTCGCGCGTGTGCTGCCCCACGCGACCACCGACGGTCGCGCCGCGCGTCACTGTTCGGTGAGGAGTCCGCTCGCGTCGAGTTCCCACCGGGTACCGCAGTCCGGGCACCGCCCCGCAGGCCGTAACCGTGTCTCGGTCCACGCCTCGTCGGCCTGCTCGAGGTTGGCATCACAGTCCGGGCACGTCATGCGGTCGATGGTCGCGCCGGGGTGTGACCATCGGGACCTTGGCCTCTTCCTTGGCCCCCAGGAAATCAGGATCATCCCTAAGGAGTCTGGGTCGATGAGCAGGAGGGTGCGACATGCGGGTTCGTATCCGGTTGGTAGGGCTGGTTGCGGTCATCGCACTGGTGTCGAGTGGGTGTATCTGGCCGCAGTTCAGGTGGGATGCTTCGCATTCGGGATCGAACCCGATCGAGACGGCGCTCAACATCGTGAATACGACCAACGTCGGGTCCCTCACCACCAAATGGACCACCACCACCGGCGGCCCCGTCCGGTCGTCGCCGGCGGTCGGGCTCGGGGTGCTCTACGTCGGCTCCAGCGACGCCAAGGTGTACGCGTTGAACGCGGCCACGGGTGCGGTGCTCTGGACCACCACCACCGGCGGTGCCGTCCAC
>JAENVU010000051.1 GCA_016650415.1 Acidimicrobiia bacterium | reverse complement strand
GACCTCGACAACACGATCCGAGAGATCCGGAACACGATCTTCGCGTTGCATGCTCCGACCGTCGGCCTCCACACGGAGCTCGGCGCCGTCGTCGCGGAACTCAACGACCGGCTCAATGCCGTCGTCACGCTCCACGTGGAAGGCCCCATCGATCAGGCGATCCCGCCACCGATCGCCGATCACCTCACGGCAATCGTCCGGGAGGCGGTCACGAACGCGCATCGCCATGGGAACGCGAAGACGGTAGAAGTGATGGTGCGTGCCGACGCGGACTGCACGGTGCGGGTCGTCGACGACGGCGCCGGCACCGACATGGACCTCGACGCCGCATGTCTGACCGGAGGCGAGGGCCTCACGAACCTGAGTCGTCGGGCCCAGGAGTCCGGAGGCACGGCGACGCTCGCCTCCCACCCTGGCGGTGGGATGACGTTCGAGTGGCGCGTCCCGCTCGACGCGGGATAGTGGGGCCAACGCGCACCCGCCGAGGGACTTTCGACCCTGACGCTTCGAGTGCCGGCTCGGAAATGATCGGTCGAGATGTTTATCGACGACTTCGTGTCAGTAGAACGCAGCATCCTGGTGACCAACTCCTGGCTGGTGTCGCACGGTCAGGAGATCGCTCGTGCAGCCGCCCGGGCGACCGCGCCCACGGACTCGCTGCTCCTCGGGCCGCCGCGCACCCGTACCGACACCCTGGTCGTCCCCATCAGCTGGTCGCCCCGACCCCCGAGTTCGTTGGCCGAGCTCCAGGGCGACCTGCTGACGTCGCCGCTCGACGAACGGTCGACCCACCTCGGCTTGAGCGCCTCGTGTCTCATCCCCGTGGAACCGCCGGGCCGGCGGGAGCAGGAGTTCGCCGCGCGCAGGAATGCCGAGCATTCGGTGCGCACGTTCCTCGGCTGCCTCGCTCACGAACTCGAGCAGCGTTCGGCGAGCGGAGATCCGTCACCCCGGTAGCCTCCCCGCCGCCAGCCCGCTCCGAAGGTCCGCCGGAATCATGCGCCACGACCTGATTCGTCATCATCTGATCGCGATCGCACTCGTCGTCGCGGCCGGTGCGTGTACATCGTCACACCCGGCCGCGACCACCGTGAAGCCCATCACGGCCCGCGCGGTGCCCGCCGCGGTCGACGTGCAACTCGATCTCGTCGATACGTCCCGCGCCGCGGTCGATCCGATCGGAGAACGGAACGCACCGACCCGCGCGCTCCCGACGATGCTGCGAATTCCTGCATCGGCGAAGCCCGTCCCCCTCATCGTGTTCGCCCACGGATACGACGGCGACCCGACAAAGTTCACCGAACTGTTCCAACATTGGGTCGACGCCGGATTCGCGGTGCTTGCACCGCGATTCCCGGTGACCTACACCGGTGCGGCCCGGGGCCCGCTGTCGCGCTCCGGTGACGTCACCGAGCAACCGGCCGATCTGACCTTTGCCCTCGACGCGCTGTTGCACAGCCGATGGAAGGGGCGCATCGACCGGGATCGCATCGGTGCGGCCGGACTCTCCCTCGGTGGCGCCACCATCTGGTCCTACGTCGCCAACACCTGCTGCCGTGACCCTCGGATCAAGGCCGCGATCATCATGGACGGGATCCGGCTCGACCACCCCAAGGGCAAGGCCATCGAGAATCCGATGCCGTTGCTCGTGTATCACGCCGATCGCGATTACGCACTGCCGTTCGCATCCGCGCGCACCGCGTACGACTCGGCGAAACCCCCGAAGTACTTCGTGACGATCTTCGGCGCGCTCCACGCGGAACCGTACGAGAACACGCCCGCGGCGGCAGACGCGATGGTCGAGACCACGAGCACGCGGTTCTGGCGGGCCTATCTCCTCGGCGACGATGCCGCTCGCCACGAGATCGTGACCGCGGCGACGATCCCTGGCATCAGCACCGCGGAGTCCGAATCAGGGTGAGAGCCGAGCCAGCTCCTCACCGACGACCTCGACCATGTAGCCGAGATCGTCGGAACTGAGCGCGTGATGGGCGGGCAGGCTGAGCGCCCGTTCGGTGATCGCGTCGGCATTCGGCAGTCCGTCGCGCGGCTCACGCCGTTCGATCGCCGCGTAGGCCGGGTGACGGAGGATGTTGCCGCTCCACACCATGAAGCTGGCGATGCCCCGCTCGACGAGCGCGCGTTGGAGCGCGGCGCGATCCACTCCCTCGCGTAGGAGGAAGGGATAGCGCATCCAGGTCGTATGCGTGTCCGGTTCGGTGCCGGGTCGTTCCAGCAGTTCTTCGTGTTCGGCCATCAGTTCGTGGAGCCGGTTCCAGTTGTGCTGACGCCGACCGTTGTATTCCGTGAGCTTCTCGAGCTGCACCAGGGCGTACGCCGCGCCGATCTCGGACGGTTCGAAGTTGTATCCGATCATCTCGAACTGGAACGTGAGGTCATAGGGGGTTCCGTCGGCCAGCGGCCCGTGGCGGTCGCGCTCGCCTTGACGCGAACCGAAGAGGTACGCCTCGGAACGTCGACCCCATCGACGCAGCATCAAGCACCGATCCAGTTGGTCATCGGTGTTGACGCCCACCATTCCGCCGTTGCCCGCCGCGGTGATCGCATGACCCCGAGCGAAGCTGGTGACGCTGATGTCGGCTCGTTCACCGGTGCGGCGTCCGCGCTGCCAGCTGTCGAGCACATCGCACGAGTCCTCGATCACCACGAGATCGTGCGCGTCGGCAACACTGCGAATCGCATCCCAGTCCGGGCAGTTCCCCACCAGGTTCGGCATCAAGATCGCCCGGGTGCGCGGCCCAACCATCTCCTCGATCCGCGCGGCATCGACTTGGTAGGTGGTGGGGTCGACGTCGACGAACACCGGGACCAGACCGGCTTGCACGATCGGCGCGATATCGGTCCCGAAGGTGACGGCAGCGGTGATGATTTCGTCGCCCGGCTCGAGCGCCAGGAGCTCGACGGCCAGCTTCAGCGCTGATGACCCCGAGTTGACCATGACCCCGCGTCGCTTCGCGAGGAGAACCGCGATCGCCGATTCGCACGCGGCGACCTTCGGACCGATCGTGAGGTTCGAGGACCGCAAGACCTCGACCACCGCTTCGATCTCGCGCTCGTCGTGCACCGCTCCCGGATCGGGAAGCCTCCGCACCGGTCGATCGCTCATGCCTCCTCCTCGTCCCGTCTCACAAGCCGCCGTCGAACTGGTCGAGCCGTTCGTAGCACCGAGCCGGATCGACGAGGTGGGGGTAGTGACCGGTGTCCGGCCACACCTCGACCCGCGCGTTCTCGACCAGACCGAGGAGCCACTCGACGTACTCGGTCCCCGGATCAGAACCATGAACGGCAAGGTACGGCACGCGAATACCCGCAAGGAGTTCGGCGGCGAGCGCATCGAGTTCCTCCGCCGATGATTCGAACACCGTGCTCCAGACGCCCAGCACGACGTCCTGCTCGGGGCTGGCCAGCGCGTTCAATCGTTCGCGTTCGCCAGGTGGCAGCGGACCGTCGAGCACCGCGAAGACCGTCGCGACCGCATCACGGAAACTGGCGTCGTCGCCTTGGAGCATCGGGACGAGAGGTTCGAGGGCCGCCTTGAACCCGCCGAGCGCCATTGCCTGATCGATGTTGACGACACCACGAGCCGGGTGCCCCAGGCCGGCGTAGGCGCTGACGATCACGCCACCCATCGAGTGACCCACCACCAGCGGCTCATCGAGGCCAAGACCGGTCACCACGGCGGCGAGATCGGCTGCCATCGTGACCGCGTCGTACGGTGCGCGCCGCTCCGACTCACCGTGGCCCCGCATGTCCACGTTGACCACTCGCCACCGGGATTCGAGGGCGTCGATGACCGGATCCCAGGCGTGACGGGATTCGGTGATGCCGTGCACGAGCACCAGATCTCGGCCCTCGCCCCCATCCGCGAACGCAATCGTGGCACCGTCGTGAGCCGTGATGAATCCCATGGGTCGGGCAGGCTAGGCCCGCAGGAACCGGGGTAGCATCTGCCCCCACCGGGGAGGCGAAATGCGCAGATTGGCAATCGTTGCGATCGTGGCCGTCGTCAGTGCGTGCACACCATTGCGCGTCCACGTGACCGTGCTCGCGAGCGACACGTTCGGCGGGCGGAACAACACGACCCAAGGGTCGGCCGAATCACAGCACTACATCATCCAGCAGCTCAAGAGCTTCGGCGCGACCGGTACGAACACCGCCGCGACGGGCGACGGTGCGTTCAAGCAATCCTTCACCGACGGCACGAACATCGTCGGCGTCATCCCCGGCACCGAACTCCCCAACGAGTACGTGATCGTCGGCGGCCACTACGACCACCTGGGCTCCACGTGCCGCGGCTCGGGCGCCGACGATTCCATCTGCAACGGTGCAACCGACAACGCGACCGGCGCGGCCGCCACCATCGAGGTCGGTCGGGCGATCTCGGCCATTCCGGGTGGCCCTCGGCGGTCCGTGATCATCGCGCTGTGGGATCGGGAGGAAGACGGGCTCCTCGGTTCCGCCTATTACGTCGCCCATCCCCTGGTGCCCAACAACCAGACGATCGCCTACGTGAACTTCGACATTCAGGGTGCGAACTTGTTGCCGAGTCTGCGGAACTCCAGCTTCGCGGTCGGGTCCGAGACCGGCGGCGCCCGGCTCACCAACGCGGTGCAGTCGGCCATCGGGACCAAGCTCGGCACGAAACTCGTCAGCTCGATCTTCGGCCAGGGCCGCAGCGACTACGTCAACTTCACCAGCGTGGCGATCCCGAACGTGTTCTTCAGCGACTCCACCGGGCCCTGCTACCACACCGTGAAGGACGAGACCGCGATTGTCGACTGGGGCAAGCTCGACAAGCAGGTCGCGATCGCGACCGCGCTCACCAAGGATCTGATCGCCGGTACTGCGCCGACCTTTGTTGCCAACCCACCGCTGGCGACCTACGCCGACGCGGTGGCGCTCGGCGGAGTCGTTGACCAAGCCATCATCGACATCGGGCGGTTCACTCCCGCGCAGCAGACCCAGCTCCAGCAGTTCCACGACGACGTGAACGCGGTCGTCGCCGCGGGACCGGCCCAGTTCGACGACTCCGATATCGGACCGCTCCTGAGCGGCGCCGCCGGCGCGGTGAACCTCTTGACCAGTGGCACGTGCGACGGCTTCTTAAGTCAGTGACTCGACCACCGTGGTCGTCATGATCGCTCGGAGCATCTCGACGATTTCGGGCGCCGACTTCTCGGGTGAGCCGGCGTCGAAGGGTGGTTGCGGGTCGTACTCGATGGCCAGTTGAATGGTCTTGGCCATGTCGTCGCCGAACATCCGCGCGACCAGCGTCAACCCCATGTCGATCCCGGCCGACACGCCCGCGGCGGTGATGATCTTGCCGCGCTCCACCACCCGCTGACCGGTCGGACACGCGCCGAGTGCGCCCAGTGCCTCCATCGACGCCCAGTGGCCCGTCGCGTCGACACCGTCGAGCACGCCGGCAGTGGCCAGAAAGAGTGACCCGGTGCAGACGCTCGTGGTCCAGGTGGTCTGGGGGTGGACCGCGCGGATCCACTGCACCACCGGGTCGTGTTCGCCGGTGGGCGCGACCATGCCGCCGGGGATCACGATCACATCCGGCTCGGTCACATCCGCGAACGATTCGGTCGCCAGCATCGTCAGCCGTCCGGTGTGATCCAGTACCGGACCGGCCTGTTCGGCGACGAAGGCAACGTCGAGACCGGGAACGTCACCGAAGGTCTGGAACGGACCGATGATGTCGAGGGCGGTGAATCCGGGATACAGGCACAGCGCAATCTTCATGCCCCGATCGTGGCCACCGGACGAGCCCACGGCAAGGACGGTTGGCCCACCGATGCGGCCATACCGGAACCGGGCGATCCGTGGTACACCACGGCGATGAAGTTCGGACTCGATATCGCCCAACAACGCATGACCTGGAACGAGAACGCCGATCGGGCGCGCTTCGCCGAAGCGTTGGGCTTCGACGGCATCTGGGGCTTCGATCACCTGCAGCCGATGTACGGCGAAGGGCCCGGCGAGTGCTTCGAAGCCATGACCACACTCGCGGCATGGAGCGGCATCACCTCGCGGGTTCGGCTCGGCATCCTGATCGCGGGCATGACCTATCGGCATCCGTCGGTCTTCGCGGCCGAGGCGTTGACGATCGATCACGCGTCCGGTGGTCGCCTGGAGTTGAGTTACGGCGCGGCCTGGTTCGAGGCGGAACACCGCTCACTCGGTATCCCCTTTCCTGCGCTGAAAGCCCGCGTCGATGCGTTCGAGGAAGCCGTGCAGATCGTCCGAGGCCTGTTGACCACCGACGACTTCACGTTCGCGGGTGATCACTTCTCGGTGCAATCCGCCACGATGCGACCCCGTCCACTTCAGGCACCGCACCCCCCGATCTGGATCGGCGCGTCCGGTGAGCAGCGCATGATGCCCATTGCGGCTCGGTATGCCGACGTCTGGCATTGCTTCGGTCCGCCGGAGGTCCTCGCCGAGAAGTCGGCTCGGATCAGCTCGCACGCGGAGGCGGCGGGCCGCGATCCCGCGACCATTCGCCGCGCCGCCTCGTTGTCGCTGGAAGACGACCTCGACACGATCGCCCGCCACGTCGACGCGTGGGCGGCCGCCGGCTTCGAGTATCTGGTCTGCGGGTGGCCGGGCGGTGGGCGCGACCAGGTCGAGGCCTTCGCGCAGCGGTTCCTCTCCGAGTCCTGACCCGCGAGCACTCGACTCGCGCGGTCGGACCGTCAACCCGCGGCGACGGCCTCGAGCTGGCGCCGAAGCTCGGCCGCCGCGACGCGGGCGGCTCGCTGGGCATCGCGCCCCAGGCGCACGAGCTGGGGAACCCGGCGCGGGTTGCGCACCATGAACGCCAACGCCGCCCGAGGGTTCGGGGACCCATCCGGGTTGGCCAGCCCGAGTACGGCCGCATCGGGGTGATCCGCGGCCCGATCACTGATAACTCGGACCGCCGACCACGGAACTCCCCGTTGGACACACACCGCCGCCACCGCGGCGGTTTCCATGTCGACCGCGCGCACACCCGCGGCGGTCAACCGGTCGATCGCCACCGCATCAACCACGAAATCGTCGGACGAGGAGATCACGCCGTCGGCACCGTCCAACGCGTGCGCGGAGTACCGCACGCCCGACTCACCGTGGATGACGATCTCGGGACACACCACCGCGCCGACGGGCGTGGGCCCGATCCCCCCGGCGATGCCGACCACCACGACGTGCTCGGGCCGGTGCGCATCCAGCGCCCGCGTCGTGGCCGCCG
>JAENVU010000050.1 GCA_016650415.1 Acidimicrobiia bacterium | reverse complement strand
CCCTCGCGGTCGGCACCCTGACCGCGGCGGTCCTCCAGCCGGCGGACGGGCCGCCGGTCTACGAGCGGCCGCTCGTGCTCGAGAGCACTCCACCCGACCCGGCGACGACCCCTCCGCTGGAGGAGTTCCTCGGCGTTCGTTCGACGGCGCCCGATCAACTCTCCCTCGAGATCACCGACGAACTCCGCAACCCCTGGGGCATCCTGCACGGCGGCGCCACGGCATCGCTCGTCGACCTCGCCGGACGGCACACCGTCGGCGGTCGCGCGACGACCGATGCGGTCCTGCACTTCGTGAGTCCGGGTCGGGTCGGGCCGATCACCGCGACCGCGACGAGTTTCGGAGCTCGGGCCGACGGTCACCTGCTGCGGGTCGAAGTTCGCGACACCGGCGCCGACGACCGACTCGTCGCCACCGCGATCACGACGGTCTCCCTCACCTGACCATTCCGGCGTCGAGAACTCGTGCCCGGCACGAGGTATTGACGCACGAACGGCGCTCGGTCAGACGGATTCGGCGGCGAGCTGTTTGGCGAGCATGAGGTGGGCGCCGGCCGACGCCGCGGCGAGCGTGCCGAGTACGCGGCCTCGCCATCCCAATCGCCTCGAGGTGAGGTTGACGACGGCGTCGATACCGTCGGCCACCGCGAGCATCGACACCCAGTTCGCTCCGCCCTGACGTTCACCGACCGCGATCGCGGCACCGGCACCCAGGACGGCCTCGCGTGCGCCCATCATGCGAGCGATCGCGGCCGCCGCGGGTTCGGAAACCTCGCGCCCGTAGATCGGACCGAACGCGATGCGGGGCGACGCCATCATCACCAGTCCCATTCCCACTCGGGTCCGGGAGACGTAGAGCGCAAACTTTCGCAGTTCCATAGCGGTCGATCCTCGCAGAAACTCGTCAGCCGGATGGGATCGACGGCTCGCGCACGGGCAGCCCGGCCGCCCGATAGACGTCGTCGATGACGGCCATGTTGGCGATCGCGGTGCTCGGTGGCGTCAGGTTCGTCGCCGCGCCCCGTACCGCGCCGGCGAAGGCATCGAGTTGATAGGCGTACGTCGGCCGCTTGGCCCCGTCGACCCGAATGCGCTGTTTCGACCCACCGCGACGCACCGACATCCGGTACCCGAACTGCGGGCCGGTCGGGTTGAACACCCGCAGTTCCCCCTCGCTTCCCACCGCGCGGACCGACACCTTCAGCAGCGTGCTCGACCACAGTGCACACGTCATCCGGCCGGTCACGCCGGACGGGTACTGCAGTTCGGCCCGCATCCAGCGATCGACGGCGGGACGCGCGAGCCGGGCCGTCGCCGAGACGACGTCCGGCTCCTCCCCGGCGACGAGGCGATTCATGTGGAGCGCATAGCAGCCGGTGTCCATGGTCGCCCCGCCCGCGAGGTCGAGCCGGTAGCGGATGTCCTTCGGAAGGGGCAACGGGATGCACATCGAACTCTCGACGTGTCGCAGTTCGCCGATCTCGCCGCGCCGGACGACATCGACCATCATCGCGGCGACCGGGTGGTAGCGGTAGTGGAACGCCTCCATCACGACGAGTCCACTCGCGTCGGCCGCGGCACTGACGTCCTCGGCCTCCGCTCGATTCGCCGTGAACGGTTTCTCACACAGGACGTGCTTTCCTGCGCGGAGTGCGGCCTTGGTCCACTCGCCGTGCAGACCGTTCGGCAACGGGTTGTAGACCGCGTCGATGTCGGGGTCCGCGATGAGCGCGGCATACGAGTCGAACGTGCGGGCGATGTCGTGTTTGGCGGCGAACGATCGGGCCCGGCCTTCGTCACGCGCCGCGACCGCGACCACCTCGACGCCGTCGACGATTCGCGCCGGTTTGATCAACGCGGACGGAGTGATACGAGCGGCGCCGAGTGTTCCGATCCGAAGTGGTTCCATCGTCTGACCCTAGGACGGCCCACTCGCGGCGGGCCCAGCCGACGAGTGTGGTTCCGATCGCGCCGGATCGGCAGCGAGCCCATACCCTGGTGGCGTGCCCGATTTTGCCGACGACCCCACGACCGAGCTCGAGCGCAAGGCCCGCGCCCTCGCGATCACCGCATTCGCGGAATCGATCACCTATCTGATCCTGTTCACGTTCTGGATCATCGTGCCCAACGCGGCCGGCAAGGCGATCACGGGATCGGTCCACGGGATGATCTGGCTCACCTTCTGCTCGATGGTGATCATGATCACGCCCGCGATGAAGTGGTCGTGGAAGTACGCGGCCGCGGTCATCATCCTCGGCCCGATCGGCGGTCTCATGGTCTGGCACCGCATCCGTCGCCACGGCGTCCCCGCCCGGACCTCGGAACCGACTGCCGCCCCTGCCACTCCTCGCGCGCATCCGGCGCCCTGAACTCACTGCACGCCGTTCGTTTCTGACCGATACGCGGCATTCGCAACGTGACATGGGTCGAACGACCCCCGAGAACCCAGCCGCGGCACCCGAGAGTCGGTAGGGTCCTGGGACCGGCGATTGGGAGCGGAGCCCGATCGAACCCACGATGTTCTGCCTTTGGGCGTTGACGCCAGGGTGCGGCCTGTGAGCTCGCAACCTTGGATCGCCCGGCAGCGGAGGGACGAGACAGATGCGTCGATTGTTCGCAGCAGTACTCATTACGGCCAGTGCGACCATTGCGCTCGGTGCCTATCAACCGGCCGCGGCCACCGACCCGGCCGCCCAGGCCGATTTCGCGAATCGCGTGAACGGTGTGCGCGCATCGAAGGGACTCCCGGGCCTGAGCACCCACAGTGTCCTGACGGCCAAGGCCGAAGCCTGGGCCCAGCACATGGCCGACAGTGGCTGCCTGTGCCACTCGAACCTGCCCGACGGCGTGACCGTCGGGTGGCGCAAGCTCGGCGAGAACATCGGTCGAGGACCGAGCGTCGCCGCCGTGCACGCCGCGCTCGTCGCGTCGCCCACGCACTACGCGAACTTCGTCGATCCGGCATTTCGTTGGATCGGAGTCGGGGTCGCGTACAGCAACGGGCAGATGTACGTCGCCGAAGTGTTCATGGACGGCGACGCGCCACCGGCCCCGAACCCGCTCCTCGCGTTCGACAACCGCGGCCAGGCGATCGCGGCACGATCCCAAGGTGGATTCTGGATTCTCGGGGGCAACGGTTCCGTCGGGGCGTACGAAGGCGCACCGGCGTACGGCGCACCGACGCTCCCCGGCGGCCTGGCCCGCGACATCGCCGCGATGCCCGACGGCAAGGGCTACGTCGTGCTTGACGGCCTCGGTGGCGTCCACCGATTCGGGAGCGCGTTGTTCACGCTGAGCGGCGTCGGTGGACCGTGGTTCGGTTGGGACATCGCTCGCAGCATCGCGGTCACGCCCGACGGACGCGGGTTCACCGTGTTGGACGGGTTCGGCGGACGACATGCCTTCGGATCTGCTCGCCGCTTCACTGCCGGGCCGTACTGGCGAGGCTGGGACATCGCTCGTTCGATCGCCTATCGATCCGATGGGTCCCTGTACGAGCTCGACGGATTCGGAACCGTGTGGACTCTCGGTGGCGCGAAGAACTACGGCGCCCCGCACTTCGGCTGGAACATCGCCCGTGACATCACGGTCGCCCCCGGCGACAACGGCTACGTCATCGTCGACGGCTTCGGTGGAATGCACCGGTTCGGATCGGCACGCCCGACCGCGCCCATGCCATACCAACCCGTCGACCGCTGGCGCTCGGTCGTCGAACAGAGCGGTACGGTCCTCGCTCTGCGCAACGACGGGTTCCCCGTCCGGGTCTGACCCGCCTCAGGTCGGGTCGGCGACCTTGACGATCAGCTTGCCCGTGTGGTCACCGGTGAACAGGCGGTTCAAGGTTTCGGGCGCATGCTCGAGGCCATCGACTTCCTGAGTGGCGTAGGTGATCCGACCCTCGGCCACGAGCGGGGCCAGACCCAGGATCGCGTCGAGGAACTGATCCACGTAGTCGAGGATCAAGAAGCCCTGCATCCGCGCCCGCTTCATGATGAGGTTGTCGGTGTTGCGGACCCCGACCGGCTCATCGGCGTTGTAGGTCGAGATCGCACCACAGCACGCGATGCGCGCCCCGACGGCCAGGTTCCCGAGCACCGCCTCCAGGATCTCGCCGCCGACATTGTCGAAGTACACATCGATGCCATCCGGGCACAGCGCGGCGAGCCGATCCGGCACGGACTCGGCCTTGTAGTTGATACACGCATCGAAACCGAGTTCGTCCACGACCCATCGGCACTTCTCGTCGCTGCCGGCAATCCCGACCACCAGACCCGCACCCTTGATCTTGGCGAGCTGGCCGGCGACCGACCCCACACCACCCGCCGCGCCCGACACGACGACGACCTCGCCCGGTTGCAGATCGCACACGTCCTCGATTCCGAACCATGCGGTCACACCCGTGCTGCCGTAGATCGACAGCAGATCGTTGATCTCGAGCCCCGGCGGTACGACGTTGGCGAGGTCATCGCCCTGCAGGAGCCAGTAGTCCTGCCACCCTGGCATCCCGAGCACGAGATCGCCCGGCGCGAATCCCTCACGGCGCGATTCGACCACTTGGGCGATCCCGGCCGCCCGAACCACCTCGCCGATCTCCACCGCCGGCAAGTACGAATCGGCCTCCCGCATCCAGACCCGGTTCGTCGGATCCACCGACAGCGACAGCACCCGGAGCAGGACTTCGCCGGCCGCCGGTACCGGCACCGGCTCCTCCACCCGTCGGAGACAGTCTTCGGTCACCATCCCGTGCGGGCGAGCGGCGAGCAGGATGCGACGATGCGAAGTCATGCCGGGCAGCTTGCCACCTCCTACGCTGCCGGCGCGACGATCAACGGGGCCCGGAACTGACCCAAGGAGACGCATCGTGCAGGAACTCGAAGGCAAGGTCGCCGCGATCACCGGTGGCGCGAGCGGGATCGGCCGGGCCTTGGCCGAATCGTTCGCCGCTCAAGGCATGCTGCTCGCATTGGCAGATGTCGAGCCGGGTCCGCTCGCCGAAACGGTGCGCGACTTCGAAGCGCGCGGTGTCCCGACGATCGGGGTCGAGTGTGACGTGGCCGACGCCGACCAGGTCCGCGCCTTTGCGGCCGCGACCTTCGAACGGTTCGACACGGCTCACATCGTCGTGAACAACGCCGGGGTCGGCGGTGGCAACGGACCCGCATGGGAGATCTCCGAAGCCGGCTGGGAGTGGACGATCAGCGTCAACCTGATGGGAGTCGTCCACGGGATCCAGGCATTCGTTCCCCGCCTGGTCGAACAGCGCTCCGGTCACGTCATCAACACCGCGTCGCTGGCCGGCCTCAGCGGTGCACCGATGATGGCGCCGTACGTCGCGACCAAGCACGCTGTGGTCGGCCTGTCGGAATCCCTCCATCTGGACTTCGCGATGGCCGGGCTCGACATCGGCGTGTCGGTCCTCTGCCCGGCGTTCATCCGGACTCGCATCGCCGAGTCCGGTCGGAACTGGCCCAGCCGACTCGGCGAGAGTCCACTCCCGGCCGAAGGTTCGCCGGGCACCGAGTTCATCAAGGGTCTCGTCGCCGGCGGCATGGAACCGGCCGACTACGTCGCCAAGGTGCTCGACGCCGTTCGGACCAACCGCTTCATCGTCCTGTCGGACGACGCTCATGCCACTTCGATCCAGCATCGACACGATGCCGCGGTCTCCGGCGGCCACCCCACCGGCCCCCGGCTCTAACCCCCCTCCCCACTAGCCAGCGTTTGGCGCGTGGCGCGCCGCTCCGCGCCGCAGGCCGCCAAACGCCGGTGAGGCGCGGAGCGAAGAGTGGGTTACGGAAGGCCGGCCCCGGGGACGTCGACCTCGCACACTTCGATCGCGCCGCGCATCGTGGCGGTGGCCCCCGGGTCGCTGGTATCGGCAGTACACACGAACAGCGTCGTTCGATCGGGGCCGCCCAACATGGGGGCAAACGCGCCACTGCGATCGACGGAGACCACATCGGTGACCTCGCCGCCTTCACGTACCCGGAGCACCCGACCCGAGAGCGGACACGCGGACCAAATCGCTCCGTCGGCGTCCAGACAGATTCCGTCGGGAACCGCACCGTCCAACTTCGCCCATTCCCGGCGATTCGTGAGCCCACCATCCGGGTCGATGTCGAAGGCGGTGAGACACCCGGCGAAGCTCTCGCCGATGATGAGCGTGCGACCATCCGGCGTGATCACCGTGCCATTCGGAAACCGAACTCCCTCGGCCGCCACGCGCACGGAACCGTCGGGATCCACCCTGATCAGGACGGTCGCCTGCGGAGCGCTCCCGGCATCGAGGTCGAACCCGAAGTTCCCGATGTAGGCGCGTCCGTGGGCATCGACGACCATGTCGTTGCAGTGCCACGGCGCCAGGCCGCTCAGGTCGGCGATCTCGGTGAGCGTGCCGCCCTCGCATTGCAGCAACCGCCGATCATCCATGGAGACGACCAGCAGGCGACCCTCCGTATCCCACCCCAATCCGGACGGCCGGTGCGGGACCTCGACGACCAGTTCGAGTCCGCCGTCGACGGTCATCGACCACACCTTGGCGTCGTGTTGATCGGAGAAGTACAGCCGGTCGACCCGCCAGCGGGGACCTTCGGGGAACCGGAGTCCGTCGACGAGAACCGCCGAGGTGCGTGCGACCATCCGAAGAGTCTCGCACGTCGCCCGTCAACGGGCGATCAGGCCGAACTGCCCGGTGCGGTAGTCGTCGATTGCCTGTTCGATCTCTTCCGAAGTACTCATGACGAACGGCCCGTACCGTGCGATCGGCTCGTGGAGCGGTTCACCAGCGAGGACCAGGTACTCACCCGGATCATCCCCGGAGTTGACGATCCGGACCTGATCGCCATCGGCGGCGTAGACCCGCAGGGTGCCGTCGCCGTCCCCGCCGAACGTGTAGACGAGCGCGGTGTGGGCGCTCGGAATCGGGACGGTCACCTCGGCACCCGGTTCGAGTGACACATGGAAATCACTGACCGGGGAATGCGTCACGACCGGACCGGTGACTGCTCCGAAGGTACCCGCGATCACGCGGACGACGGCTCCCTCTCGAGTCACCGTGGGGATCTGGTCGGCCCGGAACTCCTGATAGTGCGGTGATGTCATCTTGTCGCGGCGGGGCAGATTGACCCACAGCTGGAATCCGTGCATGCGGCCGCCGTCGGTGACGAGTTCCCGAGCGGGCATCTCGGAGTGGATCACCCCCGCCCCCGCAGTCATCCACTGCACGCCACCCGGCCCGATCCGACCGGCATGGCCGGCGGAGTCCTCGTGCTCGGTTGCGCCGTCGATCATGTAGGTGACCGTTTCGAACCCACGATGCGGATGGTCGGGAGCGCCCCGGGCGGCGCCGGGCTCCAAGTCGACGGGACCCATCTCGTCGAGGAGCAGAAACGGGTCGAGCTGGGCAAGCCGCGGTGTCGGGAACGGACGACGAACCTCGAACCCGGCCCCTTCCAGCTGGCGGTGCGCCTCAATCGTGGCCATGACCGTGCGTTCGCCCATCGACCTCTCCCTTCCGGTGCTGATGCTTCGCTCAACCCTTCCAACCGCGATGCATTCCCGAGCCGAGGACGACCGCGCCACGACCCGCTTCGACCCCACGAAACCCGAGCCAAGTAGGTTCCGCCCGAATGGATGCCCTTGCCTTCTTCGGAATGGAATCGACATCGGACCCGAATCACTGGCGGCTGCCGGTGGTTCCGACCTTGTGCTCGGGCCTCGGCGCCTTGTTCGGGGGCTGCGGCCTCGGCGCCTGTGTCGACGCGCTCGAACGGGTGACCGGTCGCCAGCTCGTCTGGGCCACCGGCCAGTACCTCTCGTACGCGCGACCGCCCTCGGTCATCGACATCCGCATCAACGAAGTGGTGCGGGGCCATCAGGTCTCACAGGCCCGCGCGGTCGCCTCGGTCGGCGACGACGAGATCCTGACGGTGAACGCCGCTCTGGGTCGCCGCGAAGTACCGCACTCCGGCGCGTGGGCGGAGATGCCCGTCGTCGCACCGCCACTCGAGTGTCCACCCCGGGAACTGCTCGACCGCCACGAGAACTCGATCATGGATCGCATCGACATGCGCATGGCCGACGCCCGCAGTTTCGACGACCTCGACGGCACCCCCGGGACCGGCCGGTGTGCGCTCTGGGTCCGGCTTCCCGGGCTGCTGGACGTTTCGGCCGCGGCCCTGTCCATCATCGGTGATTACGTGCCCTTCGGGATTTCGCAGGCGTTGGGTGCACGCGCGGGTGGCAACAGTCTCGACAACACCCTCCGGGTGGCCCACCGGGTCCCGACCGAGTGGATCCTGGCCGACATCCGCGTCCACGCGATCGCCGACGGGTTCGGACACGGACTCGTGCATCTGTGGGCCGAAGATGGCACGCTGCTCGGAACCGCCAGTCAATCGACCATCGTGCGGAGTTGGCGCGAGGACCCACCGGAAGGAACCCGCTGATGACAGTCACCCAACGCTGGGGCATCACGATTCCCCTCGCGGGGGTCCCGCTGATGGAGCACCGCGAATGGTTCGTCGAACTCGAGGATCTCGGCTTCACCGACGTGTGGTCTGCGGAGACGAACGCAACCGATGCCTTCACGCCCCTCGTGCTCGCCGCGGTCTGGGCGCCGTCGCTGCGGCTCGGCCAGGCGATCGTTCCCGTGTACACCCGCGGTCCGGCACTACTCGCACAATCCATCGCCACCCTGGCCGACATCGCGCCGGGCCGCGCGGTGCTCGGGATCGGTTCCTCGAGCAACGTCATCGTCGAACGTTGGAACGGCATTCCGTTCGAACAGCCCTATCAGCGGGTTCGGGACACCGTCCGATTCCTGCGGGCCGCACTCGCGGGCGAGAAGGTCACCGAAGACTACGAGACCTTCTCGATCAAGGGATTCCGACTCGGCGTGCGACTCCCCGAGCCACCACCCATCTTGGTGGCCGCCCTGCGCGAGGGCATGCTGCGACTCGCCGGACGCGAAGCCGACGGCGCGATCGTCAACTGGCTCTCCGCCGACGACGTCACGACCGTCGCGCCGATCGTCGGCGAGGGCAAGGAGATCGCGGCCCGGATCTTCGTGCTGCCGACCGAAGACCGGGACATGGTGCGGGCGATCGGACGGCGCATGGTGGCCGAGTACCTCAACGTCCCGGTCTACGCCGCGTTCCATGAATGGATCGGACGCGGCGACGCGCTCCAGCCCATGTGGGACGCATGGAAAGCGGGTGATCGCGCCGGCGCGACCGAGGTGATTCCCGATGCGGTGCTCGACGACCTCATCGTGTGGGGGTCGCCGGAACAGTGTGCCGAAGGGGTCCGACGCTACGCCGACAACGGCGTGACGACCCCGGCACCGATGATCATCGCCGACCCCGAAACCGCCCGCACCACCATCCGGGCGATCGCGAAGCTCAAGCCGTAGCGCACCGCAACCGTCAGAAGTGCCGGACGGCATCGTGCGCGGCCAGCACCGACGCATCGCCGAAGACCTCGAGGCCCTCGAGATCACGACGGCCGACGAGATACAGGAGCAGGTCGTGGCCCGAACCGCGGAGCGCGACGTCTCCCTTGGCGTGTTCGCGAGCCCACACGAGCCCATCCGGAGTGAACCGCAGCAACCACTCTCCGGCGGTATCGGTCGTGTGGAGGTGGACGGACTCACCAGTCCCGGAGAGGGCCGCGATCCCGGCCGGGTTGAACTTCATCGACGGAGTCAGATATTCGATCCGTTCGTCGATGCCATCGACCGCGAAATCGGCATCGATGTCGTCGTCGTCGCCAATGGCACTCTGCGCGTCCCATCGGTGGATGGTCGTCTCGTGAGCCATACGCCGCGACCAGAACCCCGCCCGATCGTCACCGGCCCATGACCACATCTCCGTCGTCGGATCGAGATCTCCCAGCACCTTCACGAGATCCACGGCCCCCTGCTCGAACCAGTCGGGATAGTCGGCCACCTCCGTAGGGAGCCCGAGGTCCAGATCACCGGGATTCACGAACTCGCGCGTGTCGGCAATGCCGATGACCCAACGGTGAGTCGTGCCCGTGTGTTTGACCAACTTCGCCATGTTCCAGTCCGGGGTCGAGGGGGTTGCCCCCTCGGGCCCGGCCGCGCGGGCGATGGCGGCCAGTCGTGCGGCTTCGTGACCGATGCGCTCGAGGTACGCCTGATGCTCCATGGCGCAGGACTTTACGGGAACAGGGTGAGCGGGTCTTCCCGGATGATCAAGGTCTCGTCGTCGAATCCGGCCCCGTTCACCCGGGGACTCACCGGATGCAGAGCAAGCAGATCATCCGCCGCGGGCGTCAACAGCGCCTGCAGCTCCCCCGGGTCACCGATCTCCGGGGCGAGCCACCGATCCCAATCGTCGGCGTCGAGGATGACCGGCATCCGGTCGTGGAGCGACTGCATCGTGGTGTTCGCACTCGTGGTGATCACGGTGCAGGATCGAATACGCGGGGAGTCGGGGTTCGCCCGGTCGCGCCACGACTCCCACAATCCGGCGAACGCCAGCGGGGCTCCACTGACCGCGAAGATGTAGTACGGCTGCTTCTTCGACCCCGGCATCGCTCGCCATTCGTAGAAGCCGTCGACCGGGATGATGCAGCGGCGCCGCTCGAACGCCGGACGAAAGGCCGCCTTCTCCATCAGCGTCTCTGCTCGCGCGTTGATCATCCGATCGCCGAGGGCCATCGAATCAGCCCAGCTCGGTATCAGACCCCACCGCATCGAGGTCAGGAGCCGCCGGTCCTCGCGGTCGAGCACCGTCAGGATCTCCGCGCGGGGGGCGACGTTGTAGCTCGCCGGTACCGGTGATTCGAGCGCGATCTCGTCGACATCGAACTGTTCGGACAGCAACGTCGGCGCGCTGGCCTGGACGAATCGACCACACACGACGTCAGCGGCGCTCAGAGCGCTCGGCGACCCGGACGACGAAGCGCAGTGCCGACCACGTGTCGTCGATGGCACACACCTTGTTGTCGACGAGCCCGGCGTCGAGGCCCGTCTGTTGCACCGGATCGAAGGTCAGGTCGGTGGCGACACCACTCGTCTTCTTGGGCCACGCCACCCAGAGTCCGCCATCGGGCTGCAGCGCGCGACTGAACGCGGGGAACCGACGCACCAACTCTCGTTCGCGGGTTGCGAAGAACACGATGACGTCGAGCTTGCCCCGAGCGTGCTCACGGATCTCGACGCCGTCCGGCATGGGGACGAGCGACCGGGCGAACCCGGCCGGTGCCGCGACCACCGCAACGCGCGCGCCGTCCTTGATGCCCAACTTCTTGGGCAATGGTGTTCCCGAGTACCCCGCCATGCAGGACTCATCCGATCGCATTCCCGCCCCCGAGTCAACTCGGAGACGCCCCGGCCCGAGCCGGGTTCAGCGTTCGGCGGTGGAGTCGCCGGTTCGATACCGAGCGAACGCCGGGAACGCGAGCGCGACTCCGATCGCTCCGACCACGCACATCACTCCACCCGACACCACCGAGACGGCGGGACTGAGAGCCGACGCCACGAGGCCTCCCTCGAAGTCACCCAAGCGCGGGCCACCGGCGACGACGGTGATGTGGATCCCGCTGAGCCGGCCACGGAGCGCATCCGGGACGGACCCCTGCAGAATCGTCGACCGAAAGACCGCCGAAATGACGTCCGCGGCGCCCGCGAGGGCGAGAAACCCCAGCGCGAGGACCACGTGCCCCCCGACGAGGCCGAACCCCGCGATCGCCAAACCCCAGATGATCACGGCCGCAACGATCGCGGGGCCCTGTCGGCGGATGCGGTGGACCCAACCGCTGGTCACGCCGCCACGAGCCGAGCACTTCGAGATCGGGGTCGACCACCGGCGGCCTCGGGCGCATCAACAACGCCGCACCGATCGTGCCCGTGAACGAGACGACGTCGAGACCGTAGGCCCAGCCGTACCCGAACTGCGCCACGATGAGGCCGCCCATCGCCGGACCCACGATCTGCGCGGTGTTCCACATCACCTGGTTCAGCGCCAGCGCGGACGGAAGCCGGTCCGCCGGAACCAGCGAGGGAGTCATGGCCGAACGCGTCGCCAGCGAGAAACCACTCAGGCCGGCGATCAACCCGGCGGCCGCGTAGACGAGCAGGAGCGGCGTGGTCTCCAACAACGCGCCGACGAGCAGCACCGTCGCGGCGACGGCCTGGCCCATCTGCGCGAACAACAGCAACCGGCGGCGGTCGTAGCGATCGATCCACGACCCTCCGAACAGCGACGCCGCCATCAACGGAATCAACTGAACCAGCCCGATCAAACCCACCGCCGCCGGATCATGGGTCAGCGCGTCGACCTGGAGGAGCACCGCCACCAACGTGATGTTGGAGCCGATCTCGGAGAAGATCTCCCCGGTCCAGAGCAACCGAAAGTCGCGTTCGCGGAGTGGCGCGAGATCGAGCGCGAGCCCGCGTGCCCGTTCGCGGAACGTGCGCGAGGCCAGCTTCTCTTTCCCGACCATTTCACTCGACTTTTCACGGGGAACACCGCTAGGGTCCCGGACGTTACGACTCCCCACACGACCGGCCCCCGACCGGCCCCCGACCACAACGAGGTACACGATGACGCTACGACTCGGAGATGTCGCCCCCGATTTCACCGCCGAAACCACGGAAGGCACCGTGAGTCTTCACGAGTACCTCGGCGACAGCTGGGGCCTCCTGTTTTCCCACCCGGCCGACTTCACCCCCGTGTGCACCACGGAGCTGGGTGAGCTCGCCAAGCGGAAGGGCGAGTTCGACAGTCGCGGTGTGAAGCTCATCGGACTCTCCGTCGACGACATCGAATCGCACAAGGGTTGGGCACCCGACATCGCCGATGTCAAGGGCACCAAACTCAATTTCCCGTTGATCGCCGACCCGGACCGCACCGTCGCCACGCTCTACGACATGATCCACCCGGCGGCCAACGAGAAGCTGACCGTACGGTCGGTGTTCGTGATCGGCCCCGACAAGAAGATCAAACTGACCCTCACCTACCCCGCCTCCACCGGTCGCAACATCGACGAACTCCTGCGCGTCCTGGACTCGTTGCAACTCACCGCCAAGAACTCGGTGGCGACCCCGGTCGACTGGAAGTCCGGCGACGACGTCATCGTCGGCGCGTCGCTCTCGGACGAGGACGCGAAGGCAAAGTTCCCAGAGGGTTGGCGGGCAGAGAAGCCCTACCTCCGCTGGGTACCGCAACCGAAGTAGTTACAGGTACGGCATGGGATCGACGGGGACGCCCTGGACTCGTACTTCGAAGTGCAGGTGCGGGCCCGTCGAGTTCCCGGTGTTGCCGACCGCGCCGATGGTCGCGCCGGCCGAGACGGTCTGACCGACCCGGACGCCGAAACGCGAAAGGTGCCCGTAGAGCGTCGCGATACCACCACCGTGATCGATCACGATCGCGTTGCCGTAGCCGGAGATCACGCCCGCGACCGCAACCGTCCCCGCCGCGCCGGCCCGAACCGACGAGCCGTAGCTCGCGCCGATGTCGATTCCCGTATGCAATCGGCGGGTATGGAAGATGGGATGGACCCGCCAGCCGAACGGCGACGAGATCGGGCCATCAGCCGGGAACAGGAAATGCCGGGACCCGTTCCCCCGACTCGGACGGCCGTTCAGTACCTGTTCGATGGTTCCTGAAGCCGCTTGCTGGCGCTGCGCCGCCCGCTCGAACTCGGCTTTGCGCGCCTGGACCGACGCGAGAAGCGCCTGTTCCCGCTGCTCCTCGGCGACTGCGGTCACCACGGCTTGATCCTGCCGGGCCCGCAACTCGGCGAGTCGCGCCTGTTCGGCGTGCGCGGCGGCTGCGATGTCGACGGCGTCGCGCCGTTGACGGCGCACCGCCTTCAAGGAATCGGCGACATCCAATCGCGCGATCCGCACCTCGGTCAGAGACTGCGCGCTGCGCTCGCCGGCTTGTCGGAGGTAATGCTGGCGGAGGGCGAGATCTCCGAGGGAACCGTCGTGGGCCAGCGCACCGAGCACGGGCGGCATCGCCGAGCTCACACCTCGATACATCTCCGCGGCGGTCCGGCGCGATCGGATGATTGCGTCGTCGAGGCGAATGCGGGTCTCAACGAGATGAACCTCGACCCGCCGCTGCGCCGCCTCGACGGTGACGACATTGGCCGCCGCCTGTCGCGCTCGGTCTCCCGCCGCGGCCGCGTCCTGGTCCAGCTGGTGGACGCGAGCTTGGGCTTGTTCTCGTCGGG
>JAENVU010000049.1 GCA_016650415.1 Acidimicrobiia bacterium | reverse complement strand
GCCGGGGATGATGGACACCGTTCTCAACCTCGGTCTCAACGACGACTCCGTCGTCGGTCTCGCCAAGCAGACGAACAACGAACGGTTCGCGTTCGACTCGTATCGTCGCTTCGTCCAGATGTTCGGCAAGATCGTGCTGGATGTCCCCGGTGAGGATTTCGAAGAGGCGCTGCACGACCTCATGACCGAGCGTGGCGTCGGTGTCGACACCGCGCTCACCGCCGAGGACCTGCGCGGCCTGGTCACGACGTTCAAGACGATTGTGCAGGACGTTGCCGGCGTGCCGTTCCCCGACGACCCGACCGAGCAGTTGAAGTACGCGGTCGAAGCGGTCTTCAAGTCGTGGAACGGTCGACGGGCCCGCGACTATCGCCGCATGGAACGCATCGCCGATGACCTCGGCACCGCGGTCAACGTGCAGACGATGGTGTTCGGCAACAAGGGCGACGACAGCGGTACCGGCGTCGCGTTCACCCGGAACCCGTCGACCGGGGAGAACCTCGGCTACGGCGACTACCTCGCCAACGCGCAGGGTGAAGATGTGGTTGCGGGGATCCGGATCACCGAGCCGCTCAACGCGATGGCCAACGTGTTCCCGGACTGTCACCGCGAACTGCTCGAGATCATGGCGCGGCTCGAAGGTCACTACCACGACATGTGTGACATCGAGTTCACGATCGAGCAGGGTCGCCTGTTCATCCTGCAGACCCGGGTGGGCAAGCGCACGGCGGCCGCGGCACTCCAGATGGCCGTCGACATGGAGTCCGAGGGCCTCATCGACCGGCGCGAAGCGGTGCTGCGGGTCCAGCCCGAGCAACTCGACCAGCTGTTGCACCCCCAGTTCGACCCGACGGCCAAGTACGAGGTGCTGGCGAAGGGCCTGAACGCGTCGCCGGGCGCGGCGGTCGGCAAGGTGTACTTCACCGCCGACGACGCCGAAGCGGCCGAGGCCGAAGGGGAACGGGTCATCCTCGTGCGGCCCGAAACCTCACCGGAAGATCTGCACGGCATGATCGCCGCCGAGGGCATCCTGACCTCGCGTGGAGGGCTCGTGTCGCACGCGGCCGTGGTGGCCCGCGGCATGGGTACCCCGGCGATCTGCGGTGCCGACGCGCTGGACATCGATCTGTCGCGTCGCTGCTTCTCGGTGACCGCGGACCGTGAGGTCGACGGCGCGATCACGTCGGTGACGACCGTCGTCGCCCAAGGCGATGTGATCTCGATCAACGGCAGCACCGGAGAAGTGGTGGTCGGCGAGGTCGCGGTGGTCACCCCCGAGCCGACCGGACCGTTCGGCATCGTGCTCGGGTGGGCCGACGGGTTCCGCACGATGAAGGTGCGGACCAACGCCGATCTGCCCGAAGACGCGGCCAAGGCCGTGGAGTTCGGCGCCGAGGGCATCGGGCTGTGTCGAACGGAGCACATGTTCCTGGGCGATCGCCTGCCGATCGTGCAGGCGATGATCCTCGCCGAGGACGAGGAGAGCGAGGAAACCGCCCTGGCTGCCCTCTTGGAGCAGCAGCGGACCGACTTCATCGGGATCCTCGAGGCAATGGACGGGATGCCGGTCACCGTGCGGCTGCTGGACCCGCCACTGCACGAGTTCCTGCCGCGCCACGCCGAAGTGCTCGGCCGGCAGGTGGATGCCTACATCAACGGGGTGAACGATCCCGAGGCCGACCGGCTGATGCACGCGTTGAAGCGATGGGAAGAGCAGAACCCCATGCTCGGGACCCGCGGGTGTCGGCTCGGAATCCTCAAGCCCGGTCTGTACCGGATGCAGGTGCGAGCGCTGATCGAAGCAGCCGTGGCCCGCAAGCAGGCCGGTGGTGACCCGCAGGTCGAGGTCATGATCCCGCTCACGGTCGCCAAGACCGAGATGGAACTGCTCGACGGCTGGGTGCGCGAGGAAGCCGAGAAGGTGTTTGAAGCATCGGGGACACGCGTCGACTACTTGGTCGGCACCATGATCGAGACGCCACGCGCCGCGATCGTCGCCGGCGAGATTGCCGAGATCGCCGAGTTCTTCTCGTTCGGAACCAACGACCTGACCCAGATGGCGTTCGGGTTCTCTCGGGACGACGTCGAGGGTCGGATGATGCCGGCCTATCTCGAGCAGGGTCTGCTCAAGGTCAGCCCGTTCGAGCAGCTCGATCGCAATGGAGTCGGCAAGCTCGTGGAGTGGGCCAAGGCCGCCGGCCGCGAGGTGCGACCCGACATCAAGCTCGGCATCTGCGGCGAGCACGGTGGTGACCCGACGTCGGTGCACTTCTGCCATGAGGTCGGGCTCGATTACGTGTCCTGCTCGCCGTACCGGGTGCCCCTCGCCCGTCTGGCCGCCGCGCATGCCGCCCTCGAGTCGACGGGTCCCGGCGCCACGGCATGATCGCCTGCCGTTCCGGCGTCAATAGCTCGTGCGGAGAGCGAATGTTTGACGCCGGAACGGGACGGTCGCACCTGGTCGGTAGGGTCGTCGTATGAGTGAACGGGCGCAGCGTTGGGCATCGACCATGACCGGCCACGGTGATGGGCCGATCCGGCGGGCTCATGCGGATGCCGACACCAAGCTCGGAGCGGTCGAGGCGTTCGGCCGCGTCGATCGGGAAGCGGTCGAAGACTCGGTGCTGGCTCCGGGGGCGACGCGCGCCGCGGCGGCCGGGAATCGCCGGGTCGAGGAGAGCCCGGACGAGTTCCGGACCTGTTTCGAGCGGGATCGGGATCGGATCCTGCACGGGACCTCGGCGTTCCGCCGGTTGGCGGGCAAGACGCAGGTGTTCATCTTCCCCGAGGATCACCAACGCACCCGACTGACCCATGCGTTGGAAGTTGCGCAGGTGGCCACGGGGATTGCCCGTGCGTGCCGGCTCAACGTGGCCCTCGCCGAGGCGATCGCACTCGGCCACGACTGTGGCCACGGACCCTTCGGTCACGCCAGCGAGGATGCGTTCAGCCCGTACGTCCACGGTGGGTACGACCACGCCGTGTGGGGGGCCGATGTCGTCCTCGCACCGCTCAACCTGTGTGCGGAGACCTCGGACGGCATCCGGAACCACTCGTGGTCTCGACCGGCGCCGAGCACGCCGGAGGGCGAGGTGGTGGCCTGGGCCGACCGGATCGCGTACGTGTGTCACGACTTCGAAGACGCGGTCCGGGCCGGGATCGTGACGCCGGCGATGCTGCCCGATGCGGTGCGAAGCTCGTGCGGGGATCGGCGGAGCCGTCAGCTCGATGCGCTCATCTCCGGCGTCATCGCAACAACGCTCGACCAGGGCGAGATCGGGTTGCAGGCCAACCTCGCCGAGGCGCTGGCCGAGTTCCGGGCCTTCAACTACGAGCGCATCTACATGCGGCCGGCGTCGGTCGCCCAGAGCGAAGTCGTCATCAAGGTGCTCCGCGCCCTGGTGGAGTTCTTCGCCGATCGCCCGAATGCGCTTCCGGGTCCTGAGATCGAGGGAACCGGTCACCCCGCCGAGGGTGCGACCGCCGGCTCGGCCCAGGCGCTGCGCGAAGCCGTGAGCTATGTGGCGGGGATGACCGACCGATTCGCGTTCGCCCAGGCCCGAGCGCTCCTCGGCTGGGAGCCATCGGGTCTGCCCGCAGGGCTCGACACTGGGCGATGACGACGCCCGACGTCGTACCCTGACGTCGTGGGCATCCTCGACGAAGACATCGCGCGGGTCCGGGAGACCACCGACATCGTTGCCCTCATCGGTGAGCACGTCGCGCTCAAACGCAGTGGCGGACGGTTCACGGGACTCTGCCCCTTCCACGGCGAGAAGACCGCGAGCTTCTCGGTCAACGCTGCGCTCGGTTTCTATTACTGCTTCGGCTGTCAGGAGAGCGGAGACGCGATCACCTTCGTCCGCAAGATCGAGGGGCTCGACTTCGCGGAGGCGGTCGAACGGCTGGCCGCGAAGGCCGGGGTCACGCTCCGATACGACTCCGCCGGCGCGACCCAGGATCGTCGGAAGAAGGAACGACTGACCGAGACGGTGAGCGCCGCGGTCGAGTACTACCACCGGCTGCTGCTCGAGGACGCGTCGGGAGGCCATGCCCGCGGATACTTGCGGAGTCGCGGGTTCGACGGTGACGCGGCGCGCCAGTTCAGCCTCGGGTGGTCGCCCGACGGGTACGACACCCTCGTTCGCCACCTCTACACGCTGAAGTTCAGTCGTGACGACATCGTCGCCGCCGGCCTCGCGTTCGTGAACCGGGCGCAGAAGGCGCAGGACTTCTTTCGGGCGCGCCTGCTGTTTCCGATCTTCGATCGCGCCGGAGCTCCGGTCGGCTTCGGTGGCCGCACGCTCACCGACGACGGACCGAAGTACAAGAACACGATGGACACGCCGCTGTACCACAAGAGTCGATTGCTGTACGGCTTGAACTGGGCCAAGGCGGAAATCGGTGCTCGTGACGAGGTGGTGATCTGCGAGGGGTACACCGACGTCATGGGCTTCGCCCTCGCGGGAATCCCGAATGCCGTCGCGACCTGCGGTACCGCGCTCGCCGACGATCATGTCCAGATCCTCAAGAGCTTCACCCGTCATGTGGTCCTGGCCTACGACGCGGACTCGGCCGGGCAGAACGCGGCCGAGAAGTGGTACCAGTGGGAGCAACGCTTCGATATCGAAGTGAAGGTCGCGGCACTTCCCAACGGTCAGGATCCGGGCGACGTCTTCAAGGACGATCCCGCGGCGCTGGTCAAGGCGGTCGAAGGGGCGTCGCGGTTTGCCCAGTTCAAGATCGATCGGGTGCTCGCAACCGCAGACATGACCACACCCGAGGGCAAGGCACGCGCAGCCGATCAGGTGGTGCCGGTTCTGCGCGAGATCCCCAACGAGTTGGTGCGCGAGCAGTACATCCAGATGGTCTCGGGCACGCTCGGAATCGAGCACGGCTGGTTCAAGCAAGCGATCGCCCGCAGAGGCGCACCGCGTCCGCGCGGTGACGACACGGGGGAGCGGCGGCCGCCGCCGGTCACGGTGGATCGTCGGGAGGAGGATGCGCTGCGCTGGGCGATCCATCAACCCGAGTTGGTGGTCGACTGGCTGGAATCGTCCCTCTTCGTCGACCCGGTCGCCCGCGAGGCGTTCGAACACCTCTGGTCGGCCGACGAACTCCACGAAGCCATCGAGGGTGCGGAAGGTCCCGCCCGTTCGTTGCTCGAGCGCTTGGCCGTCGAGGAGCCCATCGCGGATGACGAACCCGAGACGGTGCGGGCGCGCCTCGTGGTGAACATTGTCCGTCCGGCGGCCGAACGGCTCCAGGAAGAGTTCCGACGAACGGGCGACGAACGCCTGTCCGAGCTGACGGTATTACTCGACCAGCTCCGCAACAGCGCGGGGGCCGGATGGGCGGGCGGCGAAGCGGCGGCGATGCAGTTGGTACGATGCATTCCTTCGTGGACAACGAGCTGAACGAACCCACACCCGTGGCGGACGGGTCGGTCGCACCGGCAACCCCACCGCACTCAACCGGCGGCATCGACGAACTCGTCGCGCGGGTGCGCGAACGCGGCTTCGTCACGACCGGCGAGATCTTCGCGGCGCTGCCCGATCTCGAGCCCGACACTGCGGAACTCGCAGCGATCTACACGAGTCTCGAAGCCAATGGCGTGCAGGTCGTCGACGAAATCATCGACGAACTCCAGCGCGAAGACGAGCGCCGGGCCGGTGGCCGTGCCGCTGACCCACCGGGTCACGTCATCGAACCCATCACCCCACCGGTGGAAGCGGTCGCGCCGCCGACCGTTCCGATCGAGGTCCCGGCCGAACCGGCGGCCGTCGACGAACGCCCGAAGCGGCCCACCCGGGCGCGTCACAGCCGCCCCGTGACCGAGGGCACCAGCTTCGATCCGGTCCGCATGTATTTGAAGGAGATCGGCAAGGTCCCGCTGCTCACTGCGGCCCAGGAAGTGAGCATGGCCAAGCGGTTCGAGGCGGGGCTCGACGCGGTCACCCAACTGGACGAGGCGGCCGATCTTTCGCCGGATCTCTCGCCGGAGCGGAAGGCCGGCCTGCGGGCGGTGGTCCGGGACGGAGAACTGGCCAAGAGCCAACTCACGGAGGCGAACCTTCGGCTGGTGGTGTCGATCGCGAAGCGGTACGTCGGCCGCGGTATGGCGCTGCTCGATCTGGTCCAGGAAGGCAACCTCGGGCTCATTCGAGCAGTCGAGAAGTTCGATTACACGAAGGGCTTCAAGTTCTCGACCTACGCGACCTGGTGGATCCGTCAGGCGATCACCCGCGCGATCGCCGATCAGGCACGAACGATCCGGATTCCGGTGCACATGGTCGAGACCATGAACAAGGTCACGCGGGTGCAACGCCAGATGTTGCAGGAGTTGGGCCGCGAGCCGACCGTCGAGGAAATCGCGGAGAAGGTCGAACTCACGCCCGACAAGGTGCGCGAGATCCAGCGGCTCGGTCAGGAGCCCGTGTCACTCGAAGCGCCGGTGGGGGAGGAAGACGATTCGTCGCTCGGCGACTTCGTCGAAGATCCCAACGCGACTGCGCCGGCAACGGCCGCGGCGCGGGCGATGTTGACCGAAGCCATCGAGGAGGCCCTCGAAGAGTTGAACGACCGCGAGCGGGCGGTCGTCCGCATGCGGTTCGGACTCGACGACGGTCAGGTGCGCACGCTCGAAGAAGTCGGGCGCGAGTTCAAGGTCACGCGCGAACGGATTCGTCAGATCGAATCGAAGACGTTGGCGAAGCTGCGTCACCCGACGCGCTCCAACCGTTTGCGCGACTACCTCGAAGAGACGTGACCCTCAGCCGGTGGTGACGTCGATGACGGGATCGACGAGCCGGAGGCTGGCATCAGCGGAGTCTTCCGGGCGAAGCCGCTCGACGCCCAGCTCGACGGCAGCTTGCAGGCGGTCGAAGACCCGACTGTCGCGCAGACGCTCGAGCCGACGGTGCATCTGCTCATAGCGGGAACGACCGGCACGGGCGCCGAGGTAGTAGCCGAGACCGAAACCGAGGACGAGACCGATGCGCAACTTCATCCCCCTTTCCTATCGCGTCCCGGCCGGGTCATGCTGACCGGGCTCGACCACGGGTGCCCGGCGGGTGTTCCCGGGCCTGGCTGAGGTCCCCGTAGGAGTCATGGGCCTCGTGCGGGCTTTGCTATCGTCAGAGGCCATTCCGGGGTAGCTCAGTTGGCAGAGCAGCGGCCTGTTAAGCCGCTTGTCGCGAGTTCGAGCCTCGCCCCCGGAGCTCAATTCGAAGGTGCGAGTGCTGCCGCGCCCGCCGTGATGGCAGGAACCAACGCCGTGGCCGTCGGCAGCAACTGCTCACAGAAGAACCGGGTCGTCCGCTTCTGCGACGTCTCCCGATCGGTTCCGGCCGCCAGTGTCGCCGACTGCACCATCAGGTGCCCGGCCGTGAGCATGGAGAGCAGCCGCAAATAGGGCGTCGCCCCCGCGAGTGCGTCGTCGACGCTCGTGACGCTGCCCATCCACAACGTCGCATCCCGGGTCGCGGCGAGCGCCAGGGTCAGCGCGTTCTGGGTCGCGCTCAGGCCCCGATCGCTGATGGCGGCGATGTCGGCTTCGATCCGATCGAAATGCTCCATCACGACGGCACCGCCGCGGACGCCGAGCTTGCGGCCGATGAGGTCCATGGCCTGGATGCCGTTCGTGCCTTCGTAGATCATCGCGATCCGCGCGTCGCGTAGGTGTTGGGCCGCGCCGGTCTCCTCGATGAAGCCCATGCCGCCGTGGATCTGCACGCCGATCGATGTCACCTCGAAGCCGGTGTCGGTGGACCACGCCTTGGCGAGAGGAGTGAAGAGCGCCGCGATCTCCTCGTTGCGCTCGCGGACTTCGGTATCGGGATGGTGCTCGCCGAGATCGATGGCCGCGGCGGTCACGTAGATGAGCCGACGCATCGCTTCGATGGAGGACTCCATGGTCAACAGCATGCGACGCACATCGGGGTGCTCGATGATGGCGGCCCGTTCGCCGCGGGGTGTCGTGGACGCGCGGCCCTGGAGACGCTCCGTCGCGTACTCGCGTGCCTGCTGATACGACCGTTCCGCGAGTGCGAGACCTTCGACCGCGACACCGATCCGGGCGTGGTTCATCATCGTGAACATCGCGGCGAGGCCGCCGTTGAGCTCGCCGACCAGCTCACCGACTGCGCCCTCACCGTTCTCGCCGAACGACATCACACAGGTGGGACTGGCCTTGATCCCCATCTTGTGTTCGATCGACAGGCAGGTCGCGTCGTTGCGGGCGCCGAGGGAGCCGTCCGCGTTGACGAGGTACTTCGGTACGACGAAACAGGAAATGCCCTTGGTGCCGGCGGGCGCGTCGGGGGTGCGGGCGAGCACGAGATGCACGATCTGGTCGGCGAAATCATGTTCGCCGAAGGTGATGAAGATCTTCGTGCCGGTGAGGCGATACGTGCCGTCGGCCTGGGGCTCGGCCTTGGTGCGGATCACGCCGAGGTCGGATCCGGCCTCGGGTTCGGTCAGACACATTGTGCCGGTCCACTCGCCAGTGATCATCTTCGGCATGTACGTGGCCTTGATTGCGTCGGAGCCATGAGCCTCCAACAACCGCGACGCACCTTGGGAGAGGAGCGGGCACATGCTGAAGGAGAGGTTGGCCGTCGACATCAGTTCTTCGAATGCCACGCCCACGAGGAACGGGAATCCACCACCGTCGTATTCGGGTGACGCGGCGACGGCGCCCCACCCCGCGTCGACGTACTGCTGGTAGGCCGCGGCGAACCCCGGCGGAGTCGTCACCGTGTTGTCGGGATTGTGAACGCTGCCGACCTGGTCACCGATCACGTTCAGCGGTGCGATGGTCTTGGCGAAGAATCGTCCGGCTTCGCCGATGAGGTCGGGAACCGCGGCGACATCGACATGGGCGAAGTCCGGGAGGGAGGCAACATCCTCGAGCCCACACTGCCCAAGGACGAAGTCGATATCGGCGAGAGGTGGCGTGTAGTCGGTCACGCAACCAGTCTGGCCCAGGCCGTGGTGCACCGCCGAGACGGGCGGGCCAAGATGGTCGGATGGAGTCGGGCGGTCGAGTGGACGTGGACGATCTGGTCGGGATGGAACTATTCCGTGAGGCCCCGCGATCCGATCTGGTCGGCCTGGCCGAGACGTTGACCTGCCAGCGGTACGCCGCCGGCGAGGTGATCTTCGGGCAGGGCGACATCGGTGATTCCTTCGTCCTCGTGACGGGTGGGCTCGCATCCGTGTCGGCGACCTTCGGAGCCACCCGACTGGAGCTGGGCAACGCCGAGCCGGGCTCGATCCTCGGCGAGCTCTCGGCGATCACGGGCGACGCGCGACGGGCGACGGTGGTCGCGGTCACGCCGGTGACCGCCGCGACCGGAGGTCATGATGCGTTCGATCGGCTGCTTCGGGTTCCCGGCGTCCGCGCCAAGCTCAGCGACATGGCGGCGCGCCGGTTGGCGGAGAGTGCGCGCATGGTCCCGGTCGTGTTGGCCGACGGCACCGATGCGGTGATCCGGCCACTGCTCGCACGCGATCGCACCGAGTTCGAGTCGACCCTGCTGCACCAGCCCGAGGAATGGCTGTACCAGCGCTTCTTCTCCGGAGGTCGACCCAGCCCGGCGATCGTCCACTACCTCTCCCAGATCGACTACCTCATGCACTTCGCCTGGATCGTTGCGATCCAGGATCCGCCCGAGGGGATCGCGGTGGGTCGGTTCATCCGGTCGGCCGAGCAGCCGTCGACCGCCGAGGTGGCGTTCGAAGTGCGGGACGACTGGCGGCGGCAGGGCCTCGGGACGTTGCTCCTCGGTGCGGTGGCGGTCGCGGCGGAACGGGCCGGGCTCGCCGCACTCCGCGCCGAGACGCTTTCCGACAACCTCGCGATGCAGCACACGGCTCGGCGGGCAGGGGCGAAGTGGACCCGGACGGATGGGGGAGTGCTCGAAACCACGCTGCCGGTCGCGGACGCAGCTGCGCTCCTGGTCCCGGAACTCCGCGTGCAGCTCGGCGACGTCGCCGAGGCGATCGTCACCGGCGCGGGACTCGCGCTGTTCTCGTCGGTTTGATGACATCCGGGATGACATGAGGACGTCGCGTCGGCCACGATGCGGGTGATGGACGCCACCGCAGAGCAGATCATCCAGTACCAGATGAACGGTCAGGACATCCCGACGCTGCTCGGGCACTGGGCCGATCGTCGGCCGGACCATCCCGCACTCGTCTGGGACCCGTTCGAGGGTGAGGGGCGAACGTGGACCTACGCGCAGCTGCGTGAGGACGTCCACCGGCTCGCCGCCGGACTCGTGGGGCGAGGAATCGTGCGGGGTGAGAAGGTCCTGATCCACTCCGAGAACTGTCCGGAGATGGTCGTCGCGTTCCTCGCCTGCGCCACGGTCGGCGCGGTGGCCGTGACCACCAATACCAAGTCGGTGACGAGCGAACTCGAGTACTTCGCGAGCAAGGCGCAGTGCGTTGCCGCGATCACCCAGCCGCAGTTTGCCGCGATGGTCGGCGAGGCTGCGCCGGAGCTGCGGTGGCTGGCCGTGATCGGCGCCGAGGTGGTGGCCCCCGCGATCGCGTTCGCCGATCTCTTCGCCGCGGGTTCGTCGGAGTGGGTGGGGCGGACCCCGGAACCGATGTTGCCCTTCGGAATCATGTTCACGTCGGGCACGACTTCCCGGCCGAAGGCGGTGGTCCACACGCACGGAAACGCGGTCTGGGCGAGCCGGGTCGGGCCGCGCAACATCGACCTCGGACCGGACGATCGCTATCTCATCTACCTGCCGTTCTTCCACGTGAACGCGCAGAGCTGGTCGTTGTTCTCGGTGCTCGGTGCCGGTGCCACCGCGGTCCTGATGCCGAAGTGGTCGACGAGCCGCTTCTGGGACGTCGTCACCCGACACGGGATCACGCACATCTCGCTCATGCCCTTCGCGATCCCCACGATCATGGCGCCCGACCGTCCGGCCGAGCACACGATGCGCATCGGCGTCTTCGGGCTGGTCATGCCCGAACTCGACCAGATGCTGGGAATCGAGGTCTACGCCGCGTTCGGTATGACCGAGACGGTCACCCACTCGGTGACGGGCAAGCCCAAGGAGCAGTTGCCGACGCGTTCGATGGGTCACGTCGCACCGGGCTACGAGGTGCTCGTCATGAACCAGGACACCGGTCAGATCTGTGACGTCGACGAGCCGGGCGAGTTGTGGCTCCGGGGGACTCGCGGGATCCAACTCTTCCTCGAATACTTCGACAACCCCGAGGCCAATGAGAAGGCGTTCGAAGCCGGTTGGTTCAAGACCGGTGACATCGTCAAGCTCGGCGAGGCCGGGAACGTCTTCTACATGGAGCGCGACAAAGACCTCCTCAAGGTCGGCGGCGAGAACGTGTCGGCCCGGGAGGTCGAGGAACTGGTCGGTACGGTGGCCGGGGTCGGACAGGTCGCGGTCGTGGGAAAGCATCACGAGTTCCTCGATCAGGTGGTGGTCGCGTTCGTGATCACCACACCTGATGCACCTGAGCACGCCGAACTCGAGGCGAACGTCATTGCCGCGTGCCGGCAATCGCTGGCGGATTTCAAGGTCCCGCGAGCCGTCTACGTCGTGACGGAGTTCCCGACCGGGACGCTCGACAAGCTCCTCAAGAACAAACTGCGGGAGATGGCCGACGCCGAACCCCCGGTGTGAGCGGTGATGCGACCGGCGGCGGAGGGGCCGCCGGTCGCGTTCGCCGTTCAGACACCTGACCGTGCCCGTCGCGCGGATGTGCTGTCCTACGGCGCGAACTCCTCCACGACGGTGAGATCGACGAACTCCGGTGCGCCGTCGAAGATGTCGGCCATGACGGCCCTGGCCGCCTGCAACCCCTCTTGGCGCCGTGGGTCGCTTTCCCTTGCTCGTGCCTTCTCTTCGCTTTCGAAGACGATCAACATGTACGCACGACTCGGGTCTTTCTGATCGTGCATCACGAGCGAGCGGATCATGCCGGAGCCGGGTTGCTCGATCTTTCGCAACTCCTCCTCCAACCTCGGAAGGTCACCCTCGTGTCCCGCCTTCAGGCGGGTCGTGATCAATTGCGCCCACATCACACATCCCTCTCGATCGACTCCTGAGTCCCCATGATGCCCCGCCCCGGCGCCGGCAACGAAACCGGTGCCGCCCGCGCGGCGAGTCGCGCGTGGGTGCGGTGGCAGACCTGCACCGGCCGGATTCCGTACGCCCTCAGCCGTGCGCCGTCTGGTCTCTCCGATCGCGAGCGGGAGATCGCCGTGTTGGCGGGCGGCGGTGCCGCGAGTCGGGAGATCGCTACCGAGCTCGTCCTGTCGGTTCGCACCGTGGACAACCACCTCAGGAGCGTCTACCGAAAGCTCGGCATCGATGGCCGGCAGGACATCCCTTCGGTCCTCGGCAGTCCCGCCGGGTGACGCTGCCGCCCTGGGTGTCGTGCGCTCCGGCGCCTACCGGGCGCGTCCGACCACGGCGGCGCCGCAGAATGTGCGGACCGCGGTGTCGGGGTCGGGCGGGATCGAGAAGCCGAACGTGGTGAAGCTGCGGCCGACGTTGCCGAAGAACCGGCCCAGCGTCAGGGGCTTGGTGTACGCGTCCTGGAATTGCTTCAGCTCGCCGCACTGCAGCGCACGACGAACTTGGGTGACCTGGCGCTGGAACTCCTTCCCCTCGGTCACCGGGATCAACGGATCGATCACGAACCCGAAACCGCGTACGGGAAAGCTGGACGACTGGGGCCGCGCCTCGGGAGCGGTGAGTCGCGCGGCTGCCCAGGCGGCCGGCATCGGCTTCTCATGGCCCGCGATGCTGGTGCCGCCTGTGGTCTGGAAGCGCGCGTCAAGCGCGTCGGAGAGGCCGAGCGTGTCCAGGATGTCGACGTGCGGACCCACGATGAATCCGGTCGTCCCGATGAACGCGAGGCCGCCGGTCTTGCGCACGAGTTTCGGGTTCGGCGCGTAGCGGAGTCGCTTCTGCTCCCAGAAGATCCGGCCGTCGTAGTAGTTGTCCGCCACTCGCACGGCCGGTTCTTCGATCACGTCTTCGACGGTGATCAGGTTCTCGCGCTTGTCGAGGGTGACCTGGTATCGCTGTTGGGGGCGCAGCCAGAGCGCGCTGACGATCGCCCAGGGGACAACGACGGCGACCGCGATGGCACCGAAGGTGCGAGCTCGGAACGGCAGCAGCGCCACGGGGACCAGGACGGCAAAGAGCGGCGGGAGGAGCAAGCGGGCATGGATGTAGTCGCCGCCGACCCGGACCACGTACAGGGCGACCAGCGCGCCACCGACGGGGAATGCGAGGGCCACGATCGCGGCCCGTCGGTGGGGTTGTGTCCGCAAGGCCCGAGCGATCGGGACGTAGCCGGCGAGGAGGAGCGCCAGGAGCGGGATCCAGAGTGCGTAGTCGCCGCCGAACTCACGCAAGTAGACAGCGCCCCGTGACCAGTTCGCGGTGGTCGCCTTCTTCGCGTATGCGGTGTTGGAGACGAGGCTCGCGTAGTACCCCATACGGAACAGCTGATACAGCGCGGGGAGTACGAAGGCGGCGAGCAGTAGGACGATTGTCCTGCGCCACGGACGGATGCCCTGCCCGATGATGACGGCGAGGAGCAGGGCAAGCGATACGAGCACGAGTTCCGGACGAATCAACCAGCCGAGACCGAGAAGACACCCGGCCCAGGGTGAGAGCGACTCGCGTTCAGCGCGCGCCCATCGGCCGAGGACGAACATGCTCAGCCCCATCCAGCCGAAGATCGTGCCGGTCTCGAGTCCGCTACTTGCGAAATACCACATCGGGTACAGCGCGAGCGGCACCAGGATGCCGAACGGGGCCAGGTTCGAAGGCTTGGCGATGACGTGCCAGAGTCGGGCCGAGCCGGCGACGGCGAAGCCGAGGCCGGCAACGGCGAACCCGATGCCGAAGACGACCGAGATCCACTCGAGCCGGATCGGGGTGAGCAGATCGACGATCGTGAGGACCACGATCCACAGAGGGCTCGTGAACGCTTCGACGCGTTGGCCGGCGTTGTATACCGGTCCGTTCCCCGCCTCGATCTGGCGGACGATTCGGAAGTTGATGAAGCCGTCGTCGAGGATCCAACGGTGATCCCACGCCTGGATGGCGAAGATGGCCACCGGGAGCACGCACAGCGCCCACGGCAACATGCGTCGCCACGTTGGTTGCGCTGGGACCGACACCTCCCCTTCCGGCACGCGGCGAGGCTATCCGACCGATTCGGGCGAGCGGCGCGGTCGCGGGTGTCAGCTCTGGCCTGCCTTGGCGTGGGCTCGGTTGCGGCGTCCGGAACCCGTCCCTAGGGTCGAGTTTCGGGCGGGCCCGAGCGAAGCGGCAAGGCGAAGCGAACCAGGCAATGATGATTGATCTGATCACCGTGTGGGTCGTCGGAGTGCTCGCGGCAATTCCGGTGGTCATCTGGTTCGCGAACGACATCGGCAAGATCAACGGGCCGAGCTGGTACTGGGCCGGTCACCGGCGCGAACCCTGGCAATGGAGTGTGCTGCTCGGCTGGCTCGCCGGCGGCTGGCTCGCCATGGTCGTCGTGTTGGTGTGGTCGAAGTCGGCAGTACGGCGGGACCTGCAGCACGACGCTCACGATGGGAACCAACGGAGACGGCGGACTGATCGCCGGCGTGAGGCAATCCCTGACGACCACCGGTG
>JAENVU010000048.1 GCA_016650415.1 Acidimicrobiia bacterium | reverse complement strand
GTTCTGATCGACCTGGTCGATCAAGATCACCAGACCCAAGACCCACATTGGCCACGGACTCACGTCCGGCGGAGGGGGCGGCGGAGGGGGAGGCGGGGGAGGCGGCGCGGGGACGACCGGGTCCGGATCGGACCCAGTCACTTGCTCGTGTGCGCTCAACCGGTCCTCCCCGAATCGGCGGGCAGTCTCGCGCCGCGAGGCGGGCCGTCCCCCGGCTCACCAGTAGGGTCGCCAACCGTGGTGGCCCGCATCATCATCGGACTGGTCGTCGTCGGGATCGCCGCAGTGGTCGCCGTCGGTTTCGAACGGCGACGCGCAGCGACCGGCGCGCCGGTGCGCGACCCGTTCCGCGTCCCCCGCCAGCTCCACCGCTCCGACTTCGATCGTCCAGACGCGCCCTGGCTCGTCGCCTTGTTCTCGTCGACGGTGTGCGAAGGCTGCGTGGCGATGCACGACAAGGTCCTCGCAGTCGCGTCGCCCGAGGTGGTCGCCGTCGACCTGTCGTTTCAGGCCGAACGCGAAATCCATGAGCGGTATGAGATCTCCGGT
This sequence comes from Acidimicrobiia bacterium, assembly GCA_016650415.1. Taxonomy (GTDB): domain Bacteria; phylum Actinomycetota; class Acidimicrobiia; order IMCC26256; family JAENVU01; genus JAENVU01. Next base: position 3,816 of record JAENVU010000048.1, on the reverse strand, counting down.
GTCCCGATGGTGCTCATCGCTGATGCGGACGGCGTGGTCCAGCGGGCGTTCATCGGCGCGGTGAGTGCCACCGACCTCTGGGCGGCGCTTGCCGCGGCGCGGGACCCGTCACTCGACATCAGTCATGGGCTGGACGCGCTGATGTGACCGGTGCGGCTCGCGAGCTGCGCCCGATCGTGATGGTGTCCGGTCAGTCGCCGATGGGTGCGACCGGTGAACCTTCCTCGTCGACCGGGTCGACATGACCGTCGGCGTGGGTGAAGGTGCGGGCGCCGCCGGCGTGGTACCCGAGGGCACCGTCGACCAGTCGTTCGACCTCGAGGCCGTCGAGGGTCTCGTGTTGGAGGAGCGCCCGGGCGACGGCATCGAGTCCGCCGCGGTACTTCGTGAGTAGCTCGACGGTACGTTCCTCACGTGAGCGCAGGATCCGTTCGACCTCTTCGTCGATGACCCGTGCGGTCTCGTCCGAGTAGTCCCGGGTGTGGACGAGATCCTCGCCGAGGAACACCGCACCCTGGGAGCCCCACGCCATCGGGCCGATCCGATCGGACATGCCCCACTCGCGCACCATGCGCCGAGCGATCTCGGTGCCCCGCACGAGGTCGTTGCTGGCCCCGGTGGACTGAGAACCGAAGACGAGGTCTTCCGCGACCCGGCCCCCGAGCATCACGCACAACATGTCCTCGAGGAAGTTCTTGTCGTGGGAGTAGCGCTCCTCCTCGGGAAGCTGCTGGGTCATACCCAGTGCCATACCGGTCGGGAGGATCGTGACTTTGTGGACCGGGTCGGCGTGATCGAGCACGTACGCGGCGACGGCGTGACCGGCCTCGTGGTACGCGGTGTGCTCCTTCTCCTCTTCGTTCATGACGACAGTCGGTCGCTTGAGACCCATCAGGACCCGATCCCGGGCGTCTTCGAAGTCTTCCTTGTGGACCGAGTTCTCACCGCGACGGACTGCGAACAGCGCGGCCTCGTTGACCAGGTTCGCGAGGTCCGCGCCGGACATGCCTGGGGTCCCGCGTGCGACGACCTCGACCTTGACGTCGTCGGCGATCTTCTTGTCGCGGAAGTGGACCTTGAGAATGTCGATCCGCTCGTCAAGCGTCGGGAGCGGCACCATGATCTGGCGGTCGAAGCGTCCTGGGCGCAACAACGCGGGGTCCAGGATGTCGGGCCGGTTGGTCGCGGCGATCATCACGACACCCGCGCCCGGTTCGAAGCCGTCCATCTCGGCGAGCATCTGGTTGAGGGTTTGCTCACGTTCGTCGTGACCGCCACCGAGCCCGGCCCCACGTTTGCGGCCGATCGAGTCGATCTCGTCGATGAAGATGATCGCGGGTGCCTGTTTGCGGGCGGTCTGGAACAGATCACGGACCCGAGCCGCACCGACTCCGACGAACATCTCCATGAAGTCCGAACCGGTGATCGCGATGAACGGGACACCGGCCTCGCCCGCAACCGCGCGAGCGATCAGCGTCTTGCCGGTGCCCGGAGGGCCGACGAGTAGGACGCCACGCGGAATGCGCGCGCCGATCTCCTTGAACTTGCCCGGGTTCTTCAGGAAATCGACGACCTCCTTGATCTCTTCTTTGACCGGTTCGTACCCCGCGACATCGCCGAAGGTGGTGGACGGCTTCTCCGCGTCGTAGACCTTTGCCCGGCTCTTGCCGATGTTCATGACCGCGCCCATCTGGCCCTGCGCGCGACGGTTCATCCAGACGAAGAATCCGATGAGCGCGGCGATGGGCAGGAGGTAGACCAGGATCGGGATCCAGGGGCTGGAACTCTCTCTCGTGTACTTGACGTCGACGCCCTGGTCCTTGAGCGTCTTGAGTTCGGTGGCCTGGAGATCGTCGTTCGGGCCCGAGGACGCGAACTCCCGTTGACCGTCGATCTGTTTCGTGAACTTGCCGGTGATCGATCCCGATTGCGGGTCGTAGTCGACACTTGCGACGTGGCCGGCCGCGACCTGCTTCGAGAACTCGCTGTAGCTGATGTCGGCCTTCGTCGTGGAGTTGCTGTTCAGGGTGGTCATGAACAGCACGAGCACGACGGCGGCGACGATCCCGAGGGTGACCCAACGCGACCACGGCTTGGGTGCCGGGCCGGGCGTACCGGGTCCCGTCGGGCGGTCGGGCCGAACGGGCGGCCGGTCTGGCGGTGGCGTACTCACAGCGGGGAGAAGCTCCTCGGTCGGGAAGGGCTGGGCACAATGCTACGGCCCCGGGGGACCCCAACCTCGGTCGGTTGGAGCAACGGCTCGCGTGCCGTGGCGATTCCCCCGAGCGGGCCGCCCGTATGCTCGAAGTGTGATCAAACCACCGGGGCCGGTCCGTTGGGGCCTGGGCGATGTCGCCTGGGTCTGGCCGGCGATCATCGTCGGTCAGGTCCTTGCCGGAACCGTTGTGTTCGTGGCCCGCGGGGGCACCGAGGGATACGTCGTCAACGCGTACGACATCGTCGGCACGGTCGCCGGTGGTGCCATCGCCACGGTGGGTGTCCTGGCACTGCTGGGAATGGTCAAGGGCCGGGGATCGTTGCTGGCCGACTACGGCCTGGTGGTACGCCTCCGGGATTGGCGATGGCTCCTCGTGGGGATCGGCCTCTCGATCGTTGCGACCCTGGCAACCGCGCTCATCGACGTGGTCTCGAACACGACGCCGCAACAGGAGGTCGTGCGGGCGATCGAGCGGTCCTCGACCCTGGGCCAGGTCCTCGGCGCCGTCGCGGTGGTCACCTTGGCGCCGCTGGCCGAGGAGCTGCTGTTCCGGGGTTTGCTGTTGCGGGCGCTGCTCCGGCGTATGGGGGCCGTGGCCGCTGCGATGATTTCGGGTGGGTTGTTCGCGCTGAGTCACCTCGTGGACCCCGGTGCCGCCCCCTTTCTCGCCCCGCTGATGCTGGTGGGTGTCGTGTCCGCGATCCGGGCGATTCGCACCGGTGAGCTGTCCCAGTCGGTGCTGCTGCACGCCGGTTTCAACCTCACCGCCGCGATCTCGCTCATCGCCGGCTGGCCCAAGTAGTCCCGGCTCGCGACGCTCTGACCTGCGCATACGCGGGCCTCATCCCTCGAATCATCCCTGCTCATCCCGGGATCATCCTCCAGAAAATTCGCCCGAACCGTCGACATTCCATTCACAAGGGAAAACGACGAGGAGCGAATCAACGATGCAGTGCAGTCGGTGTGCGAGGCAGGGAATGGTCGAGATCCGGATGAACATCGCCGGCGAGGACGTGTTGTTCCACAGTTGCGGTCGGTGTGAGGCGAAGCAGTGGAGTTCACCCGAGGGTCCGCTCTCACTGGACCGGGTGCTCGATATGGCACGGAAGCACTGACCAAGAACTCAAGCGGCCCCCATGAGGGTGGCAGGAGTGACGGCCCCCCACCCACTCGCAATGTGGGATGAGCCCGAGTGCAGTCGAGGGGAGCCCATCGGGCTCCCCTCGACATTTTTTCGGTCATGTGGCGTTGGTGGTTGACACCTCCTCGCGGCGAGCAGTTTTCCCGGAACTTGCACGGCATGTGCAGGCAGGTCGTGCGGTTACAGGGTGTTCCGGGGGGAGACCGATGTCCAGCTCACGCGTTCGTCAGACGTTCATCGCGCTCATGGCTGCTCTGGTGGCTATGGCGGGGATCGGTGGCGTTGGTCGGTGGGTCCTTCTCACTGGGGACCCAGTGCACCATCCCGCTCAACGGCGGAATCGCGTGTCAAAACGGCGCGGACGACGAGTGGTTGGCCCCGTTCGGAACACCGGACGGACTCGTCGACTACCCCAACGACCCGCAGTGCACGAGTCCATATGACGCCAACGAGACGC